>NC_017039.1:3300000-3570114 GCF_000284455.1 Synechocystis sp. PCC 6803 substr. PCC-P | reverse complement strand
GTTAATTCTTGGTCTAATAGGGTTGCGCGGGAAACTAACAACACAATGGCCGGCCGCACCCGCTTTCCCCCTGCCTCAAATAAATGTTCCGCCGCCGCCCCCAGGATAGGATGCCGAGCACCGACAAGCCGCTTGAGATTATCCGTTAATAAACGGAGGTCTTGGTCAACGGGGGCAAACAGGGAGGTAGTGGAGATCATCGGCTGGCCAAACTTGGCAGATGTGTTTACGAAAGTTTACATATCTTGATGCTTATTTTAAGATAACCTCTTGTGAACTAAAAATGTCGATTCTGGATTTTTGGGGTGATCGCCGCCCTTGACTGAACTTTGTTCTACTTTTGCGCTGATGCCGGAGCAAAAAAAGATCCCCGGACTCGGGCTGGCTGTGTTAGGCTAGGGGTAAGGATTTGCAATCAATTACAGAGAGCTCTCCAGGGTCTAGATTTTGTCTGATCCCCGGTTTTTTGGCGTCGAGTCGTACTCATTAGTACTATGTCTGTCTCCATGGCGATCGGGGCAGTGGGAGATTCTAGGGAAAAATAACATTGATTCTAGGGTGTTGAGCAACGGATAAGGATTACGAAGTCCTCGGAACATTGCCCTTGGGTCAGGAAATAATGAAATATACTGCCCTCGGAGTTGGTCTTGGATGGGATGGCAGATCGTTACAACCAAATTAATCACAGTAGTTAATGTTTTTGAGGGACATTATGGTTTTGAAAATATTGTTGGTGGCATCAGTATATATTTTGACAATTTACGGAGGTTTATTGCTCCTTAAGTATGTCATTGATCAGCAAACAAATAAGTTACAACCCTAATTAAATTAGCTGACTAATTGACTGATTTAGTTTATAGCTAATTCAACTAAGCATAGGGCAATATAAATAACCAAGGTAATTTTAATCTAAACCTTGCAGAAATTCTTACTGTCTTAATTTTATTTCAAATAGCTATAAAATTTACGGAGTAAAAGTTAGTTGTTAAGGGGCGGGGCAATGGTTTTCATTTCTACTTTTTCGTAGACGTGAACTTTGCTCTGTCCAAACCTATTTTTTGTTCTACTCAACTAGAAGCACTAGTGTAAAATCGCAGGGCAAATTGCCAAAAATAATGGGAAAGAGTCAACAGGGCGATCGCCAATCCGGCCGTTGCCAGTAACCAGATCGGATCAAGTCTGCCCAACATAGCCTCGGCGGGCACCGTGGTCAAAAAGGCAATGGGAATAATAAAAGTGAAAAAGATCCGGTAAATGGCGGGATAGGCCACCATGGGGTAACGCCCTGCCTCGAGGAATCCCTTCAGCACTTCAGTGACGTTATAAATTTTGACAAACCAAATGCTAGTGGCCCCTAACATAAACCAAATGCTATAGAGAACAATACACCCCAATCCAAGGAGTATCGTCCCCAACACCAAATCCCAGGCTTTTAGGTTTAAGCTCACCCCTGCATAGACAATCAGCCCCAGCCCAAAGCAAATATCCGGTACCCCCCAGGGGGACAGTTGCCGGAGGGAAAGCCAAAATTGACTACTGATCGGCTTTAACAGCACAAAATCCAGAGTGCCTTGCTCCACATAACGCACAATGCGATTCAGGTTCGGAATAAATAGGGTAGCCGCTAACCCCTGGAGAATGGTGAACATCCCCAGCACCACCAACGCTGATTGCCAATTCCAACCTGCAAAGCTATAGCCAGTGCGATAGAACAAAAACAGGCTGAATAAACTGCCCCCTAGATTCACCACACTGCCCACGCTAGCAATGACAAAGTTGAGGCGATACTCCAACTCAGCGGCGATCGCCGTTTGCCAAAATAGCCCTAAAACCCGGCGGTAGGTAGAAAATTTGCTCAAGGGTTACCAATGTAAGAATTTTGCTGGTTAGTTCGCTTAACCCCTACCAAAACCTTTACCTTTGCTCTCCGTCGGCAAGCTCAAACAATGGTTAAGTTGTTCACGGATTTTGTCATGGTCTAGGTCTTGACCAATTAACACCAACTGATTCGATTTTTCCCCTTTCCATTGGTCATCTTCCAGGCTAAAACGCTTGCCACTGAGGTGAAAAATATGCCGTTTTGGGCTTTCATTGAACCAAAGAATACCCTTAGCTCGGAAAATGTTGGGGGTTAATTGATTATCGAGAAAATACTGGAACTTACGAATGGAAAAGGGCTGCTCACTGCGGAAAGAAAGGGAGGTGAAGCCATCCATTTCTAGGTGGTCACTGTGGTACTTTTTGCCATGATCATGGTCATGGTCGTGATGATGATGATCATGGCCATGGTGGCTATGGTTATGGTTTGGATCTTGGCAATCGGGGGCACAATCATGGTCATGGCCGTGATCGTGGCTATGGTGATGGTGCTCGTGTTGTTCGGGAGCGTATTTGTCCGACTCAAACAGTCCCACACTGAGAATCAGGGGTAAAGGAACTTCCGCTTTTTGGGTGCGGAGAATTCTGGCTCCCGTTTTTAAATCCCGCAAACGGACTTCTAAAGAATCTACGTCTGCTTCCTCCACCAAATCAGTTTTATTAAGGACAATGATGTCTCCGTAGGTGATTTGACTTTGGGCCGCCTGGCTATTAAATAAATCCAAACTAAAATTCTCACAGTCCACCATGGTAATGATGGAATCCAGTCGGGTCATATCCCGCAATTCTGTGCCTAAAAAAGTCAGGGCCACAGGTAAAGGATCAGCTAAACCTGTAGTTTCCACTACCAAATAATCAATTTTCTGTTCCCGTTCTAAAACTTTATAAACTGCTTCAACTAAGTCTTCATTGATGGTGCAACAAACACAACCATTGCTCAATTCCACCATGTTTTTGTCACTGGCAATGACCAATTCATTATCAATGCCAATTTCACCAAATTCGTTCACCAAAACGGCGGTTTTAAGCCCCTGTTGATTGCTCAAAATATAGTTCAACAGAGTGGTTTTACCACTGCCCAAAAAGCCAGTGATGATGGTTACCGGCAATCCCTGTTTGGGAATGGCCATCGCTTCTGAAGTCTGGGGGGCATGGTCAACGGTGGACATATTTGTTGCTAAAACTGAGAAATTTTGAGGAAGGGAAAACTAGGATTCTCCCCGCGTTTTTTCATGGTACCACGGCTTTTTGAACTGACCGAGGCTGGGCACCGTTAACGGCGACGATCGCCAAGCTTGCGATAAACGGCCCGTAGATCAACGTTGTGATGGGCTAGGGCCACCAGGGTGTGGTAGAACAAATCCGCTACCTCTCCGGCGATGGCTTCCGGGTCATCATCTTTGCAAGCCATGACCACTTCCGCACTTTCTTCGCCAATTTTTTTGAGAATTTTATTATCTCCCCCCGCCAATAATTTACAGGTGTAGGATTCGGGGGTGGGGTGATCCCGGCGATCACCAATGACCCGAGCCAATTCCGTCAACATATCCGCTGGGGGAGGGGATTTATGGCCGTCCAGTTGATGGAAACAACTCCGTTCCCCGGTGTGGCAGGCAATGTCCCCCTTTTGCTCAATGGTCAGTAATAATGCGTCGCTGTCGCAGTCGTAGCGGATGCCCAAAAGTTTTTGAAAGTGGCCGGAGGTTGCTCCCTTATGCCATAGTTCTTGGCGGGAACGACTCCAATACCACACCTGTCCCGTGGCTAGGGTTTTCGCCAGGGCTGCTTCGTTCATCCAGGCCAACATCAACACCGTGCCGTCCAAATAGTCTTGGGCGATCGCCGGCACTAATCCCTGGTCGTTGTAGCGAATTTTATCGAGGGGGACAGCGTTAGCCAAAGGCAAATCAGAGTGGCTCATCAAAGGAAGGATGGGGGAATTCCGCCCCGCAGAACGGCTTGACATTTATCTTTCTAGCCTATCACTGGCCGTATTCCCGCAGGAAGTTGAGCAACTGCATTCTCCCCGCCCTGTCCTCTGGCTTTCATAAACCCAAATCGACTTGGTTCTATTCGGCGATCGCCTTCTCGTACAATGCTTTCAAACTCCGGTAGCGGTCTGAATAGTTCTGGATCACTTCCAAGGCAAACATCGGGGTTTGTTGCACTGCAAACAGAAAATGTTCCCGGTCCATAGCCACTAACTTGCAATCGGTTTTGGCGATCGCCGTGGAAGCCCTTTGATGATCGCTGTGGACAATGGCTCCTATGCCAAAAATGCCTCCGGCCTCAATGGTTTCAATAAACTTACCTTGCAAAGTCATCTCTACTTCGCCTTCCAACACCCCAAACATAGACAATTCCACTGCGCCTTCCTGGAAAATTACCTCCCCAGCTTTGTAGTTCTTTTCCACCGTCTTACCATACGTTTGCACGGTATTCATCATAATGCTAGTCATAACAAATTTCTTCCAAAGTTAAGAGAAGGTTAAAGAAGATTGACTCTAGCCCAAGAAATTAGGCCACTAAGTTTTTCACCTATCCTATCAGTGAAAGAGGCAATGATAGCCTTTAACAAATCTCTATAGTTTTCTTAAACTGTGCCGAAACCGATTGTTTAGCGCCAAATTTTCTTCAATACTAGGGCTGGTTTCACATCTGCTTCCTTGCCACTGGGCACCTGTAAACCAATAAATTTTTCTTGGTCCGGGGGAATAATGCGGGCTGCGGGGGTTTTACCCAAAATAGCGACGGTGTAGGTCCCAACGGCGATCGCCAAATGCATGGGAATCCCCTCCGTGCAAACCACTAAGTTAGCTCCAGCCAACAGAGCCGCCATTTTACCCACATCCCCTGGACGTATGGCAACTACCCCCGGATGTTGATCCTGCATGGCCTGCACCCAGCCCGTATTCTCCGCCGGGGGAATCAGCACAATTTTTAACCCCGGTTGTTTTTGCTTAATGTCTGCAATGATTTCATGCCATTGGGCAATGGGATAAGGGAAATCCCCCGTGTCCGGTTGACGTATGGCTCCGCCATTGAGCACCACATAACCACCACTTCCCAGGTCTAACTTTTTCTGGGTTGCCTCCATCCACTCAATGTCAGCCTTGGGCAGACTAATTTGGAGCGGAGGACAGGGCCGGTTAATGCCAAAACCTTGGGTCAGATCATGAAAAAGAAAAGGAACATACTGATCCGGTTTAAAAGGCACCGTCGCCGACAAAAAGAAACCAGCACTGCTCTGGTAACCCACCCGCTGGGGAATGCCATTGAGCCAGAGAAGCAACTCAATTGTCCATTGCCGGGCCACCGTTAGCACCGCTTCATATTCCCGGTCACGGATAACGCCCAACAGATTTAAAAAGTCCGCCAGACCGTTACGATCCCGATAATCGAAGGCCAGCACCTCATTGACCTGGGCACAAACCCTGTAGGCCGACTTGGCCCTAGGTTCCACAATTACGTCAATCGTTGCCTGGGGGTATTCCGCCTTGAGGGTGGCAATGGTTGGGAAAAACAGGATTTGCTCGGAGATTCCACCGGGGACAAGGGCTAGGATGCGCATTGTTCAAAAGCTGAAACAGCAGCAAAGGGCGTTTTAATCAGATTCACTATAGCAACTTTTTCGCCAATCCCCGCCTCAGCAATATCCTCGACAATTAACAAGGAGGACTCTCCTTCACCGCAAAACTTCCATAGCGATAATTTTTTGCCAATGATCCCATACTTACCCTGCCCTGGTTTGGACTCGGAGCTTACGACTAATGCCAAATTTAGGACACTGGAGGCCCCACAGTAGTATGAGCGTCAGGAATTATTAGCCAAGGTGAGATTGGTCTAGGGACAAGGATAATCGAAGACAATATTTAGGCTAACGATAAATCCAACGCTGGCCCCATTGGTACGATTCCCGTGGGATTAATATTCAAATGACTTTCGTAGTAATGGCCCTTGATATGTTGAAAATTAACAGTTTCAGCGATGCCAGGTTGGTGGTATAAATCCCGTAGATAACGCCACAGGTTGGGATAGTCCTGAATCCGCCGCAAGTTACATTTGAAATGCCCCACATAGACCACATCAAAACGAATCAAGGTGGTAAATAAGCGCCAGTCCGCTTCCGTAATTTCGTCCCCTGTTAAATATTGATGCCCCTGTAAAATTCCTTCTAACCAATCCAAGCTTTCAAATAACGGGGCGATCGCCTCTTCATAGGCCGTTTGGGTCGTGGCAAATCCACATTTATAAACGCCATTGTTAATGGTGTGATAAATCCGGTCATTGAGGGCGTCAATTTGGGTACGGAGAGCTTTGGGATAATAGTCCCCAGATTTTGCGCCCAGCCCATCAAAGGCACTGTTGAAAATTCTGATAATTTCCGACGATTCATTATTAACAATGGTCTGCTTTTGTTTGTCCCAAAGGATTGGTACTGTCACCCGACCACTATATTGGGCATCTGCCCTGGTATAAATTTGGTAAAGATACTCCGCATTAAATAACGGATCGGGCATTACCCCAGGGCCGGGGGCAAAGGTCCATCCATTTTCCCGCATCAACCAATGGACAACGGAAACATCAATCATTCCTTCTAAACCTTTGAGTTTACGGAAAATCAAGGTACGGTGCGCCCACGGACAGGCCAGGGAAACGTAAAGATGATAGCGCCCTGCTTCCGCTTTAAACCCACCGTGCCCCGTCGGCCCAGGCGATCCATCGGGGGTAATCCAATGGCGAAATTGGGAATCGTGCCGCACAAATCGGCCCCCTGTACTTTCCGTGTCGTACCATTGGTCCTGCCAAATGCCGTTGACGAGTAAGCCCATAATGTCCCTGCGCTGAAGATTGCCATTATCCCATTATGAAAGTTGCCGCCTGGATCGGCGATCGCCAATGGAGAATATTTCTCACCGTTAGTCAGCCATAGTTATCCCAAACTATTGGGGATCCAGCTTCAACACCGCCATAAATGCTTCCTGGGGCACATCCACTGTCCCGATCGCCTTCATGCGTTTTTTCCCTTTGGCTTGCTTTTGCAACAGCTTTTTCTTACGGGAAATGTCGCCACCGTAGCACTTGGCCAAAACATCCTTACGCAAAGCAGGAATATGCTCACTGGCAATGACCTTGGCCCCGATCGCCGCCTGGATGGGTACTTTGAACTGATGGCGGGGAATTAATTCTTTTAACTTACTGACCATGGCCCGGCCAACGTAATAGGCCTTATCCCGGTGGACAATCATGGCCAATGCATCCACCCCATCACCGTTAACCAAAATGTCCAGTTTGACCAGGGGATTTTCCCGATAACCAATTAATTGATATTCCATGCTAGCATAGCCCTTGGTGCGGGATTTTAACTGGTCGAAAAAGTCTGTGACCACCTCCGCCAAAGGTAATTCATAAATTAAAGCAGTTCGGGTTTGGGTGAAAAATTTCATATCCTTGAACACCCCCCGCCGACTTTGGCACAGTTCCATCAACGTGCCCACATAGGTTTCCGGGGTGATCATCTCCACTTTGATGAACGGTTCTTCCACCTTCAGCCGTTTTTGGATGGGAGGCAACAGACTGGGGTTATCCACTTCAATCACTTCTTCGTCGGTGGTGGTGACCCGGTAAATTACCGAAGGGGCAGTGGTGATCAAATCCAGGTTATATTCCCGTTCCAACCGCTCTTGGACAATTTCCATATGCAGTAATCCCAAAAAGCCGCAACGGAAACCAAATCCCATGGCGCTGGAAGTTTCCGGCTCGTAGGACAGGGCCGCATCGTTGAGCTTTAGCTTCTCCAACGCATCTTTTAAATCGGGATATTGATCCGCGTCAATGGGGAATAGCCCACAAAAAACCATGGGGTTAGCTTCGGTATAGCCCGGTAACGGTTCCGCCGCAGGACTGTTGGCCATGGTGATGGTGTCCCCTACCCTCGCATCGGCCACCGCCTTAATGGCCGCCGCAAAATAGCCTACTTCCCCGGCATGTAACGCTTCCACCTGTACCTGGGTGGGGGATAAAACTCCCAATTCATCAATGACATACTCCTTATCAGAAGCCATCAGACGTACCTTATCGCCTTTCTTCACCTGGCCGTCCATCACCCGGAAGTAAACCACTACCCCCCGGTAGGCATCGTAATAACTGTCAAAAATTAACGCCCGCAGGGGTTGATCCACCGTATCCGCTGGGGGGGGAACCTGTTGGACGATCGCCTCTAAAATGTCGTCTACCCCGATGCCAGCTTTAGCAGAAGCTTGGATAATGTCGCTGCAATCGAGCCCCACCACTTCCTCAATTTCCGCTGCCACCCGGTCTGGCTCCGCACTGGGAAGGTCAATTTTGTTTAAGACGGGAATAATTTCTAGATTGTTATCCAACGCTAGGTAAACGTTTGCCAACGTCTGGGCTTCCACCCCCTGGGAGGCATCCACCACCAACAACGCCCCTTCACAGGCGGCTAAGGAACGGGAAACTTCATAGGAAAAGTCCACATGGCCCGGGGTGTCAATCAGGTTAAGTACGTAATCCTGACCGTCCTTAGCCTTGTAATTCATGCGGGCGGCCTGGAGCTTGATGGTGATGCCCCGCTCCCGCTCCAAATCCATATTGTCCAGGAACTGCTCTTTCATTTCCCGTTGTTGCACCGTATCTGTCACCTGCAACAGGCGATCGGCCAAGGTGGATTTACCGTGGTCAATGTGGGCAATGATGGAGAAATTGCGGATGCGGCTAACGGGGACGTCGGTCATGGGGGGCAGGGCAATGGAAGTGTGATCAATAAATCGCCTTCACATTGTAATCCTTTCCTCGGTTAGAATTGCGGACTCCATCCTCAGTCATTAATTGATCTGAATGTAGGGAGCTTTTCATTTCTGGTTCATCACTTAGCAACAGTCTTGCATCGGGCATTTGTGCTTCAAATTGGGACGCAGTTTGGTACATAATATTTATTTAATTGTCCCAGCGTCAAGTAATGGAAAGGGAAGACGATGGTTGTCAAGAGCTTCTTCAGTTTGCTTAATATTTTCTAAAGTCAACAAGTCCAGTTGCCTAGCAAAAATTTCTTCGATCGCCAACAGTTGATAATCGGTGGTTAAAAAGCGGTGGTCAGAGGTAGCTCGGATTACTGAACCATCTTCCAATTCATATTCCAATACTTCCTGCTCTCCCCGGTCATGCCATTGGGCGATCGCCTGGGTGTAAACTCTCCCTTCTGGATCAACACTGTACACAGAACAATTAATTTCTTCACTCACAATTTTGCCAATGGGCAATGGGCCGTACTCAACGGTTAAAATTTCGGTGCCAAAACTGAGGCAATATTCCGCAAACTTAACCATCTGGTCAAATAAATTTTCCGCGATGCGGGAAGGCACTCCATGTTTAGTGGAACCATCGACAAATTTCGCCCGATGTTTTTGCATTTCTTCAGCTTTCTTTTTACCCATCGCCCGCCGCAACAAATCCGCTTCTCCTAGGGAATAATCAGCTAAATCCTGAGCCATTTTCATGATCTGCTCTTGGTACACGAGAACTCCATAGGTTTCGTTAAGAATGGGTTCTAAAAGTTTATGCTGATAGGAAATTTCTTCCCGGCCGTGTTTACGGTTAATGAAAATAGGAATTAGTCCTGCATCCAACGGTCCAGGGCGGTATAAAGCCAAAATGGATGAAATATCTTCAATGCCAGATGGTTTTAAATCCCGCACAATCTGTTTCATGCCCTGGGATTCCAATTGAAAAATTCCCTCTAAATCCCCTGCTTCTAGTAGTTTGTGGGTCTTTTTAACGTCGTCGGGTAACTTTTTTGAACCAGTGCGGGCACGAATCTGTAGGGCTTTTCGCTCCTGTAAAGGTAAGTCGTCCAAATCTAGTTCAATACCTTTTGTTTCTGCGACTAACTCCACCGCTCTCTGTAGGGTAGTCAGATTTTTCAAGCCTAAAAAATCCATTTTCAACAGACCCATGGCTTCCACATCTTCCATGTAATATTGGGTAATTACTGCCCCATCATTATTCTTTTGCAACGGCACAATTTGATCTAAAGGTTCAGAAGAAATTACCACCCCGGCAGCATGGACGCCGAAGGTTTTGTTCGTTCCTTCAATGCGAATGGCCATATCGATCCATTTTTTTACCCAAGGTTCATTATCATAGCGAGCTTTAAATTGGGGCTCCGGAGTTTGGTCGGAAATCATCACCTTTAATTTGGCTGGTTTACCCCTAGAAACAGGGATCATTTTGGCCATTTTGTCCGATTCTGCATAGGGAATATCTAATACTCTAGCTACATCTTTAAGCACCGCTTTGGAAGTCATGCGGTTAAAGGTAATAATTTGGGCAACCTTATCTTCCCCATACTTTTGGGTAACATACTCAATCATTTCATCCCGGCGATCAATACAAAAATCCGTATCTACATCGGGCATAGATTTCCGTTCTGGGTTCAAAAAGCGCTCAAAAATTAGTCCATGGTGTACTGGATCAATGTTGGTGATTTTCATGCAATAGGCCACCAAAGATCCCGCTGCTGAGCCTCGCCCTGGTCCTACGGGAATGCCATGATCTCGGGCATATTTAATGTAATCCCAAACTACAAGAAAATAGGTGCAAAAACCCATTTTTTCTAACATTCTTAATTCATATTCCAGCCGTTCTTTGTACACCGGAGTAATATCAGCCCTTTCTCGACATTTCAACCTTTCTAACAGACCATCCCAGGCAATATCTTCCACATAGGTTTCAGGGGTATGGTTGGGGGGAATGGGATAATGGGGAATGCGGGGTTCCCCTAGAATGCTGTAGGCTTCAACTTTATCGGCTACTTCCAGAGTGTTGGCGATCGCCGTTTCGATGATATCGTCCGGCAAATGATCCCGAAAAAGCAAATGCATTTCTTCGGCGGATTTGAGATATTCTGTGCCGCTGTAGCGCAATCTTTTTTCTTCAGTAATTAACTTACCCGTTTGAATACAAAGGAGGGCATCATGGGCCTCCACATCGTTGCAGGAGATAAAATGGGAATCGTTGGTGGCAACAATTTTAATGTCTAATTCCTGGGCAATTTTGACCAAGTTAATATTAACTAAACGGTCCTCCACAGAACCATGGTCTTGGATTTCCAAATAGTAGTCATCGCCAAATAAATTCTTATACCATTTAGCTACTTGGCGGGCATGGTCTAAATCTCCTTTTAAAATTGCTTGGGGCACTTCACCCCCCAGACAAGCACTGGTAACTATCAACCCTTCTTTGTATTGTTCTAGCAGCTCTTTGTTAATACAAGGTCGAGCAAAAATGCCGCTGCCTTGAATACCTTTCAAGTTAGAAATGGTGGTGAGTTTAACTAAATTTCTGTAACCCTGATTATTCTTCGCTAAAACTACCTGGTGGAAACGACGGTGACGCTTATTAATTTCAATGTCACCATTTATCACATACATTTCATTGCCAATGATGGGTTTAATCGGTTTGCCCCGGCAGACTTTCAGCAATTCCACCGCCCCATACATCACCCCATGGTCCGTCAGGGCGATCGCCGGCATACCCAGTTCAATGGCCCGGTCAATCAAGGCGGGTAATTGGGAAGCCCCATCCAGGAGGCTATAGTCGCTGTGGATATGGAGACCGACGAAGGACATGGCTAGAAATATAACAACAGACCCCTATGATAAACCTTTTACAATGGGGACTAGCACCTAAATTGTTAGTTAAGTTCATTCAAGGACAAGAATATCGTTAAGATTTCCTCGATTGTATTCTGAAGTAATATACAAAAAAATATCTCATTTTATGTCAACCCTACTTACCGACCCCCATTTAAAACGTAGACAAATTTTCCTTTCCCTAATTAAAAAAAGGGTCAAACCTGGTACTGGCAGTAGCCTCATTTTTTTAAATAAACGAACTTGGAATTTACCCGTGACTGATATTCGTCAATTAATCAAAGATGTTCCCTTTGCCGTAGTCGGGGGAGTAGCAACTAGGCTTTACATGCCGGAACGTATGACATTAGACCTCGACATCATAATTCCAGCTGATAGAGCACAACTAGCCTATCAAAATCTAAGAGATGCCGGGGCAACCAAAGTGAGCGATTTAACAATTCCCGGTAGTCAGTGGAATTTGCCTAATGGAACTTCATTGGATGTGCTCGAAGTTGATGAACCTTGGTTAGAAACAGCTCTTAAGTTTCCCAATTACGCTCCTGATGGTTTGCCAATTATTGACTTGCCATATTTGATTTTAATGAAGTTAAATGCCAGCCGCAGCCAAGATTTAGCTGACATCAGTCGAATGGTTGGAGGTGCTACAGATACTCAACTCGAAAAAGTTAGAATGATGGTCGCCAAACACTTGCCCACAGCAACAGAAGATTTGGAAAGTTTAATTATGTTAGGTAAATTAGAACAACAAGCAAATTAAACGTTAAGACTAACTTCCTATTGGGGTACCACTATCATTTGTTCTAATTGGCGAAACAATTCAGGATTTTTTTGTAGATAATCAACAATGCCACCCGCCTGACGGGCCATCTCATTCATTAGCCCCGGCATGGCTTGGATTTCTTGAATGATGGTGGGATTATTCCTCAATATCTGCTCCATGGTTTTAATCACCAGGTCAGGATTTTCCCTCAGTAATTGCTCTGCCTGTTGAATAAGTTGGGGATTTTGCTCCAATTGTTGTTGTACTTCGTTAAGGTCGATCGCCTGGGCTTGCAGAGTAGGGGAATTAACTCGAATAATTTGAGTCGGTTCGACTGTGAATGCCCCCACAGGAGCAAGGGCTAGAGTGAGGGTTAAACCACCGGAGAACAGGGAGGAAAGCATAGAATCTGGGGTGACTGGGGTGAAGGAGTTTTCCCAATTCTAGCTTTAGTGATTGCTGTGCTCCATGGGTTTTTCCATGGGTTTATCGGTCATGGGCATTTCCTGGGTGGGCATTGCACCATGGCCCTTGCCTCCTTTGTGACCACCGAAGTAGGACATATTCACTTCACCAAACGCTACCATCCCCATGGTGACAAATCCAGCGGCGATCGCCCCCATACCTACCATGCCAACGGAAATCACCCCCATGGGCACAATGCCAATGGCCACTACCCCCATGGGAGCTACCCCCACTGCCACATAACCCGTTGGAGTAATGCCAAAGGAAAATAGGCGGGCTTGGTACCATTTACGGGAAGGATCCGGGCTGCTGCAGTCTAAAGACTGATTGTTTTCCGGTGACTTGGTTTCGATGGGGTTTTCCGTGGACATGGGGAAATTTAGTAAATTTCTGCTAAAAGAATGCCCCCTATCCTAGGCAGAATAACGTTCAAGGGTCAAAAGACAGCCCGTCAAACTTGGTTTCCCGGCGGGCTAGGGCGAAAGTCCACTAATTTTATGTGCCAATAATTTATCTAATGAATCCATTTGCGGGGTTCACTGGCCCGGCGAATGTTGCGCCAAATTTGGGTGGCGGCCAGGGTGCCATCGGCCACTGCTACGGATACCTGGTTTAAACCTTTTTTCAAATCTCCCAGGGCAAAGATCCGGGGATGGCTGGTTTGGGCCATGTCATTGGTGACCAAATTTTCCCCGTCCCATTCCAAACCTTCAATGCCCTTGAGGTAATGGTTATGGTACACAGAACCCATGTTGATCAAACCCGTTGTGGCTTCCACCACAGTGCCATCTACCAATTCCACCCCACTCATTTTGTGGTCTTCTCCCAAAAATTTGGTGATCGCCGCTTCGTGGAGAGGATAACCGTGGTCTGCTAACTTAGCTTTCATTTCATCACCGACAGTGCAAAGCCCATGGGTCAAAACAGTAATGTAGGGCGTAAACCAATTCAAAACAAAGGCAGCATTAATTTGTCCT
Source organism: Synechocystis sp. PCC 6803 substr. PCC-P (assembly GCF_000284455.1). Classification (GTDB taxonomy): domain Bacteria; phylum Cyanobacteriota; class Cyanobacteriia; order Cyanobacteriales; family Microcystaceae; genus Synechocystis. Next base: position 3,556,360 of record NC_017039.1, on the reverse strand, counting down.
TCGGTGCCCGCAATCAACACAGCCTTTTGATCCCACATATCAAACCCGTCACAAATCATGCAAACGTGCAGAGTGTAACCGGCATAGTCATAAACATTTTGCATATCCTCCAACTGGGGTAGATTGTCGATAATGCCCGTGGCGGCGATGACATATTTAGTCCGAAAAATCGGATAAAGACTATCTTTCTTACCCACTTTCACCTTCACGGCAAGGGTATCTCCCTCATCGGTTACATCTTCCACATAACCCCGCAACAAATCTGCGCCCCAATGGAGAGCCTGTTGGGTGCTGTGGGTGATGATGTCCCGCCCCGGTGTATCGGGATCTAGCCCCACATAGTTGCGTAAATCCTGCATCCAGAAGGATCGGCCCCGCCCTTTTTCCACCACCAGACATTTCAGTCCATAGCGGGCTAAATAGATGGCGGCGGACAAACCCCCCATGCCTCCCCCTAAAACGATGGCATCGTAAACCGTGTCGAGACGGGCATCTAAATTTTTGCTGGATAATTTCACGGGGCCTCTCCTCGGCTTAATATTGGTTAACTAATGACAGAACTAAATGGACAAATAAATACGGAGCTAGGTTTTAGCTCATCCAAAGTTTCTATTCTTAGTATAAATCCCTAATTTTGCTCGGGGTCGATGGGCTTTTCCCCTACTGGGGGAGCCGGCAGATTGGGCTCAGTCTCGGCACTGGGATTTTCCGGTGGTGGGATCACAGGCACCGTATTGCTGGGCTGGGGAGTAGGGGAAATCTGGGGAGGAACAGTGGGCTTGGGGGTGGGAGAAGGACTAGGTTTTGGTACAGGGGCTGGGGTAACAGGAATGGAAATAGTGGGTGATGGTTGAGGACTGATGGTGGGGGATGGACTGGGTTTAGGTTCAGGAATAGGGGCAGGTTCGTCCAAACTGGGTTCCGGCTCCATGGGAGTGATCGTATCCTCTGTTGGACTAGAGGTGGTTTCCGGGCTGGGACTGGGGCTGGGGGTGGGTTCCGGGCTAGGGGTTGCTGGAGTGGGAATAGGGCTAGGAGTTTCAAATAAATTGGGTCTAGGCTCCAGGGAGGGCAGGGGAATGGGCGTTTCCTCTGTGGGTTCTTCCACCGCTGGGGGAGGATTATTGCGCCGTTGACTGGTAACCCAAAATCCCGCCGCCATGCCGCCGCCAATCACTAGCAGTACGACAAGGGGCATAACAACCCATTTCATCAATGGTGAACCCTCCTGGGTTTCGGTGTATCCGGTAAACTCTTGAGTGTAAACCTTGGTGGCTTGGGTGTCGTTGGCGTTGTAGGGAGTGCCCACCACTAGGGTTGGGGCCGTAGGTTGGTGATTAGATTTGGTCTTGCCATTAGCAACGGTGTTTCCCGGGCGATCGCCTTTGGTCATGGGCACATTGCTGAAATTGCCCTGGAGGGTCTGGGCCATGGCAGTGGCGGAATTAAATCTTTCCCGGGGATGGTAGCGCACTGCTTGGTCTATGACCTTAGCTAGGGTAGGACTGACTTGGGGAGCCCCCTGTCGCCAAAGGATTTCTCCGGTGCGGCTGTCACTGGTTAGATATTGGGGGGTTTTACCGGTGAGCAAAAAAATAGCCGTTAGTCCCAAACTGTACAGATCGCTGGAAAAAACTGGCCGTCCAGCGGCTTGCTCCGAAGCCATGTAACCGGGGGTACCCAACGCCACAGAATAGGCACTACGGCCATCGGGATTAACCAACGTGCCCATGGTTTCTTTGATGATGCCGAAATCAATCAGAATAGGCTTACCATCAGCTTCCCGCAGGATAATATTGTCGGGCTTAATGTCCCGGTGGATAATGCGCCGTTGATGGATAAACTCCAACACAGGCAAAATCCCCAGCAATAATTCCTCCACCGCTGTACTGGAAAAATTACCCTTTTGGGCGTGGGCTTGGGTGAGGGTCAGCCCAGGAATCCACTCCTGCACCAGGTAAAAATCTTCCCCTTCACTGAAATAGGCATACAGTTGGGGAATCTGGGGATGGTTCTCCCCCAACTCCTCTAGGGTGGCCGCCTCCCGATGGAATCTTTCCCGCAACCATGAGGGAATTTCTGGATTTTCCAGCACTGGTTTGAGGTGCTTGATCACACATTTCCGGGCGGAGGGCATGTGGGTGTCCTGGGCCAAAAAAGTTTCCCCAAATCCTCCCCTGCCCAGGGTTTCAATAATTCTGTAGCGATTGTTGAGTAGTTTGAGTGGGGTAACCATAGCAATGCCCTATGCTCCTAGCTTGTCCAGCTTTCAAATAAACCATTCTGCGGCCCTGGCCCCAAGTTCCAGGGGAATACTAACTGCTTTGCCTAGGCGGGGTTTTTCTTTGGTTTGGGCAATGAACTGTTGCACCTGCTCCCCCCCTCCCCAGGCCTGGAGATACTGGGCGATCGCCTCTAGATTAGCGAAATAATCCTCTTCCGAGAGGGGAAAGGAAGCCTGTTCTAGGTACCGCCACATAATCTGTAGAAAAATGCGGTCTTTGATGCGTCGCAATTGCACATCGAAAGAATAACCCCATTTATCCACAATCAACTGGTGTAACTGTTTACCGGTCATGGTTCAACACCGAAATTGCCCCAGGCGATCGCCGCTTGATACCCATGCCTAGACAGGTTTGGATTTTTCAGCGACAATTTTCCCTAGTCCCATTAAAGCATTCCATGACTGTCAGCACCGCCACCCCTGCCCCCACCGCCATGAGCCAGGTCGTCAATGGTTTATTGGCCGTCAAGCCCCTGTGGAACGTGGCCAAATGGCAAGCCCGCTCCATGATGATCAAACGGGCAGAAAGATTGGGGATCCCCTGGCGGGAAACAGTAAAAAATTATCAACAGCAGGACTGGCAAAGCCATTGGCGATCGGTGGTGGATGAAGAGTTAACCTATCCCGATTATTACAACGCCTCCTTCCACGGCTATGACCAGGGGCACATGTGTTGGGACGCAGCCTTTGAATTTGAAGTGGCGGCCAACGCTGTCCATTCGAGCCTTTACCCAGAAGCAGGGGCCCAAGGGGATGCCGAGTTACGACGTAGTTACCACGATGTTTTGTTAGCTCAATTGCCCCAAGCGCCCCAAACCATCCTGGACTTACATTGCACCGTGGGCTTGAGTAGCTTTACCTTGCAAGCCTGCTACCCAGAAGCAAAATTAACTGGGCTAGATTTCTCCCCCTATTACGTCGCCCTTGCCCATCACCATGGCAGAGAAAGGGAAACCGATATCAATTGGGTTCATGCCCTACCAGAGGCCACTGGATTAAAAGCCCAGACTTTTGACCTAGTTTCCGCTTTTTTGCTGTTCCACGAAATGCCCCAGGAACCCACCAGGCGAATTTTCCGGGAGGCTCGGCGTTTAGTGAAAACGGGCGGTCATTTCACTTTTATGGATATGAATCCCCGTTCCCAGGCTTATCTGACTATGCCACCCCATATTATGACCCTGCTCAAAAGTACGGAACCGTTCATGGACCAATATTTTGCTTTGGATGTGGAGCAGGAATTACTATCCGCTGGTTTTGATCGGGTGACCATCCAACCTAATAGCCCTCGACACCGCACTGTCATCGCTTCCGTACAACCCTAGGGACTATTCCCAACTCTGACCCGTCCTAATTTGCTATGGAAGAAACTTTTGTCGCACCGAACGGAGATAGTGATAGCAATTTCGGCTTGGCTCTGGCTGCCCTGACCCAGTCTTTGCAAAAATTGCAGACTCGTTACGACGAAGTTCAGTCCCAAAGGGCTAAGCAACAACAAATCCAAGAATATCGTACTGATGTGGAAGCCAGGCTCCAGGGAGAAGCCCAGACCGAATTGGAGCAGGAACTGGCCCGCATCCGCTCGGAATTGGAAGCGTTGTCCCTTGAACTAGAAAGTGAACTATTGACCGATCGCCAGTTGCAAAAAATGTTTTGGGATGGCCTACGGCGGGGGTTAATGGGGGACGTGTTTTGGCAAATTATCCGCTTTGGCGGTCTGGGTTTGGTGCTGGGTTGGGCCCTAAAAAGCTGGGTTGGGTAAACAGTCTGCCAACAATTGAGGTTAGCATTGGCCAACCCTGGAAAAGTTTTGCTAAAAATTAATTCGGGTCTCCAGCGAGCGGCTAAAACTAGGGAATTTTAAAGTTTGTCAGTTTCCCCCAACTTCAAAGTTGAGAAGCTAGGGGACTTTTCCCCTGCCCTCTAGTGGAGGAAATGGCGCACCCCAGTGAAAATCATCACTAAGCCCAATTCGTTGGCCGCTTGGATGGAATCCTGGTCCCGCATGGACCCCCCCGGTTGGATGATGGTGGTAATGCCGGCGGCGGCGGCGGTGCGGACAGAATCGTCAAAGGGAAAGAACGCATCACTGGCCAAGCAAGCTCCCTGGGCTTCTGTGCCCGCTTGTTTAAGGGCAATTTCCACCGAGCCGACTCGATTCATTTGTCCTGCTCCCACCCCCAAGGTGGTTTTATTTTTGGTGATGGTGATGGCGTTGGATTTAACGTGTTTGCACACTTTCCAGGCAAAAGCTAGTTCCGCCAACTCCTCCCCACTGGGTTGTTTTTCCGTCACCACCTGCCAAGTGCTGGGGTCTTCCCGTTCATCATCCGCTGACTGTACTAAAAATCCTCCGGCGATCGCCTTAATGGTTTGGCTGGGGCCGGTGGCCAGATCGGGGAGAATCAATACCCGCAAATTGTTTTTCTTAGCTAGAATTTCCTGGGCTTCAGCATCACAGCCCGGGGCCACAATACATTCCAAAAAAGTTTTGACCATGGCCGCCGCCGTGGGTCCATCCAGGGGTTGATTCAAGGCGACAATGCCCCCAAAAGCGGAAGTGGCATCAGCATTAAAGGCTTTTTGATAGGCTTCTACCAATGTGGGGGCCAGGGCGACACCGCAGGGATTAGTGTGCTTTAAAATCACCGCCGCCGGTTCCCTGACATCGAATTCGTTGATAATGCGCCGGGCTGCTTCCAAATCCACCAAATTGTTATAGCTCAGTTCCTTGCCCTGGAGTTTCTCGGCCTTGGCCCAGCCGGTGGCTTCCCGCCCAGTTTGATACCAACCTGCACTTTGGTGGGGATTTTCCCCATACCGCAACGGTTGCCGCAATGTACCGCTAAGGCCAAATTGGTTTGCACTGTCCCCACTTAAACCACTGAAATAATTGGCGATCGCCTGGTCATAGGCATTGGTGAGGGCAAAGGCTTCCCCAGCGAATTGTTGGCGCAAAGCCAAGGGTATTTCCCCCTGTTCCTGCAGAGCTTGGAGATAGGCTTCGTACTGGTTGGGATTGGTGAGGACAGTGGTATGGGCAAAGTTTTTGGCGGTGGCTCGAATCATGGCCGGGCCACCAATATCAATCTGTTCCACTGCTTCAGCAACGGTGACCCCCGGTTTAGCAATGGTTTGCTCAAAGGGATAAAGGTTAACCACGACCAGATCTAACGGACGAATATCGTTAGCTTCTAAATCCGCCTGGTCACTGGGCAAATCCCGCCGGGCTAAAATACCCCCATGGATGCGGGGATGCAACGTTTTGACCCGTCCACCCAAAATTTCTGGTGCCCCGGTGTAATCACTCACCTTGGTGACAGGAACCCCAGCTTCTTTGAGGGTTTTGGCAGTACCACCACTACTGATCAGGTCAAACTGAAATTCATTCACTAGCCGTTGGGCCAGTTCCACAATGCCACTTTTGTCGGACACACTCAGCAGGGCTAAACGGGCCATTGCCTTCTCCTCTTGGTAATTTTTCCATCCCCCATTATCCCCCAGGAGTTGGTCTCCCTTACCCTTTCCTGTCCAGACTAGGCGGTTGGAAATGGTACACTGCCTCGATCGCCTGACGACAACCATCTGCCAAACAATCTAGTAAAACTTCTCCCTTCTCTTTGGTGGCTACGGTGGCATCCCCCATCACCCCACTGCGACTCACTTCTTTGGTTAACCAAGCAAAGGGCAAACTTCCTTCCATACTCAAAAGTTCATCATCGGCGGGAATGCCCTGGGGAAATTCCTTTACTAAACGATCTTCCCGCACCAGTTCAGGCCAGAGGGCCATCATTAAGCTGGTTTCCCCATCCCCCGCATGGATACCGTGGGTCATCTCTTTGGGAGTGAGTAAATCCGCCGCACAATGGGGCATCCGCCAAGTAAAAAAGGGGAAAATTTGTAAATCTGGATAAATCTGGTGCAGATCCCTGGCCGCAATTTCCAACACCTGAATCTGGCCACCGTGGGAGTTGAGCAAAATCCATTTACGGAAGCCCGATTGATACAAGCTCGCCGCCACTTCCTTGAGAATAACCAACAAAGTTTCTGCGCTGAGGGTGATTACCCCAGGGAAACCCATATGTTCATTGGACTTGCCATAGTACAAAGTTGGGAGCACGTAGGCCGGAATTTCCGGTGCCAAAGTTTGCAATGCCTTGCCCAAAACCCCCTCAGAAATGGCTGCATCCACCACCAATGGTAAATGGGGACCATGCTGTTCAATGGAACCCAGGGGCTGAATAATAATGGTTTTGTCCTTATCCGGCAGAGCTTCAATATCGGTCCACGTTAGGTAGGCAAAATAACGCTGGGGGGGAATAAGGGCGGAAGGTCGCATGGTTCAGATTTTCAGACGGGGGAAGATAAATAAAACTTTTTCTAGGATCTATTCTCAATAAGACTCCACTATTGCAACTGCTGAGCCAAGGGACTATGATGGATCCCATCGCCCAGACTGCTTCTAAGCGCCCCCATAGAACATGTCCTACACCGCCGATTCCCTCAAAGCCGAACTTAATGCCCGTGGTTGGCGACTGACTCCCCAGCGGGAAAAAATCCTCACCATTTTTCAAAATTTGCCGGAGGGGGAACATCTCAGTGCCGAGGAGTTACACCATCGTCTGGAAGAAGAAAGGGAAAAGATTAGCCTCTCCACAGTTTATCGCAGTGTTAAGTTGATGTCCCGCATGGGCATTCTGCGGGAGTTGGAATTGGCGGAGGGGCACAAGCACTATGAATTGCAACAGGCTTCCCCCCATCACCATCACCATGTAGTCTGTGTGCAATGTAATCGCACCATCGAATTTAAGAATGATTCCATTCTCAAGCAGAGCTTGAAGCAGTGTGAAAAAGAGGGTTTTCAGTTGATCGATTGTCAGCTAACCGTCACCACCATTTGTCCTGAAGCAATCCGCATGGGTTGGCCCTCCACTCTGCCTAGTAATTGGGCTTGCACCCGCAGTATTTCCTTGGCCTAGGATAGGATTTTCGCAGGAATACAAAGCATTATTTTCCCACCAGTTCAATAGCCAGAGACGACTAATCGGTTCTCCTAAGCATTACGCAGGGCGACAATGGGGTCTAATTTAGCCGCTTGACGGGCGGGAACAACACCAAAGAATAGACCAATACTGCCAGAAATGGTGAGGGAAACCACCACGGCGGCAGGGGAAATCACTGTAATCAGGGGGGAAAGACTACCCACGATTGCCACGATGGCCATGCCCAAGACGACGCCAATTACTCCACCACTGGCGGAAACGATTACTGCTTCAATAAGAAACTGACTGAGAATGTCCTGTTCCCCGGCTCCGAGGGCTTTACGCAGGCCAATTTCCTGGGTGCGCTCCGTTACGGACACCAACATAATGTTCATTACGCCAATACCTCCCACAATCAGGGAAATACCGGCGATCGCCGCCAGGAGGATGGTGAGCCCCCCGGTGATAGTGTTGACAATATCTAGCATTTGTTTGGCAGAACTAACGCCAAAATCATCCTCCCCGTTTTTGATATTGTGCCGTAGGCGCAGGAGGTTTTCCATTTGGAAAGTGGCCGCCCCCACTGAGTCACCATCCTTAGCCTTCACATTGATCCAGCTCAATTCAATGCCGTAGGGGGAAGTCCGCCCCACCAGTTGGGCCACCATGGTGTCTAGGGGAATGAAAATAAATTCATCTTGATTACTGCCCAGGGAAGACCCCTTAGTTTCCATCACACCGATGACTTCAAACGTAATATTGTTGATGCGGATATTCTGACCAAGGGGAGTTTGGGTTTGATAAAGGCGATCGGCAATTTCACTGCCCAGCACGGCCACCCGGCGATGGCGCTCCAGGTCCAAAATGTTGAGAAAGCGTCCCTGGGCCACGGAAAAATTACGGATGGCGGGATATTCGGGGGTAGTGCCCACAATGGTGGCATTGGTGTTGAGGTTCCGATGGGACACCAGTAACCTCCGGTTAATTTCGGGGGCTACCCCGGCCACACTAGGCACTTGACCGGCGATCGCCTCGGCGTCACTCAAAACCAAAGTTTTCGGTAAATTGAAACTAGCCCGACGGTTGCGTTGGGAACCGGGCAACACAAACAACACATTGGGGCCTAAATCTTCCAATTGGGAAGTGGCCAACTCCTGGGCTCCCTGGCCAATGCCCAACATGGCCACCACGGACGCATTGCCAATGACAATGCCCAACATAGTCAAACTGCTACGAAGCTTATTAGCCAGCAACATGCTAGTGGCCATTTTGAGACTTTCCCGAAATTCAATCACCGTTACCTCGGTTCTAGGATCTTTAGCTAGTCTATTTTATCCATTCGCTCAATTTGACCGCCCCTGGCCCTAGGATTAAGTTAAAATTTTCTCCCGAGCATCTAAGATAGAATCTCCTTCTGCAATCCCCATACATCCATGGCCAGCACCAACATTTCCGACCGTGAAAAAGCCCTCAACGCCGCCCTAGCCCAGATTGAGCGGAGCTTCGGGAAGGGAGCGATTATGCGCTTGGGAGATGCCACCCAAATGCGAGTTGAAACCATTTCCACTGGGGCTCTAACTTTGGATTTGGCCCTGGGGGGCGGTTTGCCCAAGGGTCGGATTGTGGAAATTTACGGCCCGGAAAGTTCCGGGAAGACCACCTTGGCCCTCCATGCGGTGGCGGCCACCCAACAGGCGGGGGGAGTCGCGGCCTTTGTCGATGCAGAACACGCCCTTGACCCCGTTTATTCCAAAGCCCTGGGGGTGGACATTGATAATTTATTGGTGGCCCAACCAGATAACGGCGAATCAGCCTTGGAAATTGTTGACCAGTTGGTGCGTTCCACTGCGGTGGATATCATTGTGGTGGATTCCGTGGCGGCCCTAGTGCCCCGGGCGGAAATTGAAGGGGAAATGGGGGATACTTCGGTGGGTTCCCAAGCTCGCTTGATGAGTAAAGCCATGCGGAAAATTGCTGGTAATATCGGGCGATCGGGTTGTTTGGTAATTTTCCTCAACCAGTTACGGCAAAAAATTGGTGTGACCTACGGCAGTCCCGAAGTGACCACCGGAGGTAATGCCCTGAAATTCTACGCCTCCGTACGTTTAGATATTCGCCGCATTCAAACCCTGAAAAAAGGCACCGAAGGGGAATACGGTATCCGAGCCAAAGTGAAAGTGGCTAAAAACAAAGTGGCTCCCCCCTTCCGCATCGCTGAATTTGACATTATTTTTGGCCAGGGCATTTCCCGCATGGGTTGCACCATCGACCTGGCGGAAAAATGCGAAGTCATCACCCGCAAAGGGGCTTGGTATAGCTATAACGGCGAAAACATTGCCCAGGGTCGGGATAATGCCATGAAATATTTAGAGGAAAATCCTGAAATCGCCGCTACCATCGACCAACAGGTGCGGGAAAAATTATCTTTAGTTAATGCGGTTTTCCCGGTGGAAACAGAGGATGGAGCGGAAGAGCAGGGGGAAGATGGGGATTTTTAGGAGCTAATCCGATCATTTGCCCAAAAGCCTCTGCTTTTGGTCGTGGCTTATGTCAAGTGGTCGGGAATTTCCCGGTTTTAGAAAGTGTTTGAAAAGTACACTAGGTATTTATCCCCCTAAATCTCCTCACTAAAGCTCCGGCTTAAAAAGGGGTACTTTTGTGACAGTTCCCCCCTTCTTAAGGGGGGCTAGGGGGGATTAAACAGCCAAAACTCAACTTTCCAAACAGGCTCTTAGACGTGGGTATGGTCAAAAATGGGAGGCGGAAATCAAAAACCCGGCTAAAAAACCAATAATGGTGGCATAGGCTACGGAACTGCCGCCCAATTCGTAGGCTTCCGGCATCATGGTGCTGGCTAGCATGGCTAAAATTCCCCCTCCGGCGATCGCCTGGGCCACCGCCACCAGTAATAGAGTGCCACCTTGGCCAATGGAGTAGCCCACCATGGCGATCAGACCACTGGCCACCACCGCCCCAAACCAGAGAGTTAAAATTCTTCGGTTGGAAATGCCGGCCTGTTTCATGCCAAAGGAACTGGAAAGGGCTTCGGGAAAATTGGAAATAAATACGGCAAACAGAAACGCTCCACCCCAGGGGGTGACATTGGTGTTCATGCCGATAACCATAGCCTCCGGGATGTTATCAAACAGCGTGCCCACCAGGATGGCCATGGGAGCAGAGCTTTGGGCTAATTTGGCCAACATCTGGCGATCGCCTTCTACCAGTGGTTCCAACACCGAAACCTTATCTTCGGGAGGGACAATTGCCTCAAAGTCCGTGGCTGACTGTAAACGGCGGGCGAGTTTGCGGCTCAGGGCCAAGGCTAGATGGGGAGATTGACTGAGAATATTGGCAAAGTTTTCCTTATCCAACTGATACAGTTCCATCGGAGTGACGGCCACCACCGTAGCGGACCGGGGTTCTCCTGTCAGTAAAGACATTTCCCCAAAAATATCGCCCGATGTGAGCCGATTAACCCAGGTTGTGCCCTTATACACATCCGCTTCCCCGCCACCGATAAAGTAAAAATAATCCCCCTGGTCCCCTTCCCGACAAAGTACTTCTCTGGGGTAGGCATGGTGAGGAGTGAGCAGACCAGCAAGTTGATGCCTTTCCTGCTCTGGCAGAGCATTCATCACTTCACTGTGGGCTAAATAATCTACCAACTCATGGGATTCCAGCATTTTATGTTCCACCACATAGCGACGGCTAGCGGCGGGCTTACGTAAAAATCCCCCTTGTTCATCAATGTATTTACTCAAGCTAATAAACAGGATTCCCCCCAGTAAAAAGCCCCCTACCAGAACCAAAACTCCGCCACTGCGGTAAACAGCACTGGCAATTTCCAAGGCGATCGCCGCCATCAAAGTGCCACTACCAAAGGCCATCACTGCGGCTAAAAATTTTCTTCCCGGTTGCCAAGCCACAGCAATTAAAGCCCCCAGGGCCATGCTAGAAGCACCCAAAATCCCCTGAAGGAAGGCGGTCAAAGCAAAGTTTTCCACCGTTTTAAGCAAATTTATGATTATTGGACTAATCTTTCCCAGTTCCATTAACTGCCAGAGGGTGGGCTAGCGGCAAGGGGAATCAGTTGTTTAGGGGGTAAGCCGTTGAATAATGTTGAAAAAATATTAACTATTTAGTACCAATCCACGGGAATGGAGTCGTCCAAAACCGGTTCCGGTGGAAAACCGCCTGGTTCCTGGGGCACTGGAGTCGGTGGTGGTGTATTTGGGGGGAAGGGATCATTCTGCGGCAAAACAGGATTATTGCTAGGGGCAGAACTGGTGGGCATTTCAACGGGAATGGGAATGCCTTGGAGTGGTGGAGCCGGATTAGGGTTAGGGGCTGCGGGATTATTAACGGGAGGGGGAGATGGGGGCGGAGTAATTGGGGGAGGCGGGGCAATTCTGACTAAACTACGGGGGGCTGGGAAAGGAAATAGGCGGCGAAAGGATTGAATACGATCATCTTTTTCTTCCGGTGCAATGTCCCAGAGGGTTTGGTAATAAAAAAAGGAAACTCCCATTCCCTGGGCTCGGGATGCATAGACCTTATCATTCACTAAAGGCATGGGCACTTGCTTAGTGGGTAATCCGGTTAAGATTCCAACGGCGGTGGGAATTAGGGTTTTAGATTCCCTAAACTCCGCCCTCTGGATCGGCTCAGTAAAAGTGGGTAGAGATGTACGATAAACCTGAACTATCACTTCATCAACAATGCCTTTGCGGATCCAATCCAACCAATCCTGCAAAAAAGTGTTGTAAGCGAGATTGTAGGTGGCAGGGGAGACGGATACGAGAATGTTCGGTTTAGCAGCTTTGATGCGGGCATTTAACTGCACCATGAATGCGGTAATTTTATCGGCTCGCCAGCGAATCCAGGCCGGATCTTTAGGATTGCTGGGGGGAGTTTTTTTTGTTTCCTGTTGATATAAAGAAATGGTGTAATTGTCGTAGCCAAATTCGTTGGGCAGGGCGGTGTGATCGTCGAACTGAACCCCGTCCAAATCGTATTTATTAACTGCGTCCATGACTAGTTGCGTAATAAAAGTCTGGACTTGAGGGTGAAAAGGATTCATCCACATCACTTCTCCGGCAGCGCTCACAGAAGTTTTAGTGCCGTCCCGCTTTTGGGTAAACCACCAGGGATGGCGCTTAACCAGTTCCGACATCGGGGGAGCCTTAAAGCCAAATTCAAACCAGGGCAAAACCAACATGTTGCGCCGATGGGCCTTATCGATAATGTCTGCTAACACATCCTGACCTTGATCTCCCCTGGGGCTAAAGGGTTGTAAGCCTTCCCTTTTAGCAAATTCACTTTCGTAGAGAACATAACCGGAGTTCCAGACTACGGGGTAGATGGTATTGAAATTTAGATCCGCTAGGAGGTTAATGGATTCAGTGGTGCGGTTCTGGTCTAAAAAATGAACGGTGTCATTATTGGTGATCCAAACTCCACGGATTTCTGGAAAGGCATTTTGGGCTTGGACTTGGTTGAATAAGGAAAAGGGATGGACGATCGCCAAACTGATTAATAAACCTAGAACAAGATTGTGGAGGAATGGCTTTTTGCAATACTGCCAGATTTGGGCAAAGATTGTGGCGATCGCCATGGTGCAATGATTCGGGGAGTAAGTGAGGAAAAGTGGATTAATAATCAAAGTTTAAATTTGCCATATCCTAGCGGTTTTTCTCCATCAAAATGGGCAATTTTTTGGCCGAACCAAGATTGGGGAGAAGGTTCCCAGGCAAAGTATTGTAACAAAGGTTCTGGGAATAATCCCGTTGCTGTTTATGATAAAAGGTAGAAAAGCAACCGGGGATCAATGCAAAGCAAGAGAAAAAATACCCTGGTTAATCATATTTCGAGCTGGTGTTTAAGGTTGAAAATTTGATTGAACGGACGTTGCCCTGTAGGAAGTGGTGACGGCGTGGCCTATTGTCCGGAGGGAAGGGGTTATGGTTACAAACAGAATTACTGACAACCGTCGGCGGGTGGTGATTTTAGGGGCTGCCGGGCGGGATTTTCACAATTTCAATCAGGTTTATCGAGATAATCCCCGGTATGAAGTGATGGCCTTCACTGCGACCCAGATTGTGGGCATTGCCGATCGCCGTTATCCGCCGAGTTTAGCGGGGGAACTTTATCCCCACGGTATTCCCATCCTTGAAGAAGGGCAGTTGGAAAATTTTTGCCGGGAACATCGGGTTGATCAAATTGTGTTTGCCTACAGCGATGTGTCCCACCACCAGGTCATGCATCTCGCTTCCCGCAGTTTGGCGATCGGAGCAGATTTTGTCCTACTGGGGCCAAATCAAACCATGATTAAAACCACAGTACCCGTCATCGCAGTGTCAGCGGTGCGTACCGGTTGCGGTAAATCCCAGGTGAGTCGCTGGCTGTCCCAACGGTTACGGCAACTCGGTTTGAGGGTTTGCGCCATTCGCCATCCCATGCCCTACGGTAATTTGCAAAAACAGGCGGTGCAACGATTTGCCAAGTTGGAAGATTTAGACCAAGCGGACTGCACAGTAGAAGAACGGGAAGAATACGAACCCCATATTCTGGCGGGCCATGTGGTCTATGCCGGGGTAGATTACGGCCTAATTGTGGAAAAAGCTTCTTTAGAAAGTGATGTCATTCTCTGGGACGGGGGGAATAATGATTTTCCCTTTGTGCAACCGGATTTACACATTGTCCTTGTGGATCCCCTACGACCGGGGGACGAAAGCCTTTACCATCCAGGGGAAGCGGTGCTTAGGATGGCAGACATTGTCCTGATTCCCAAAACCGATGTAGCCACAGTGGCCCAAATCACCCAGGTTCTTAGTTCCATTGCCCAGTTAAACCCTGATGCCCAAATTATCCAAGGGCGATCGCCCTTGCGGTTGGAACCTCCCCTAGATCTGCGGGGTAAACGGGTGATTGTGGTGGAGGATGGCCCCACTACTACCCACGGGGGCATGGACTACGGTGCTGGTTACCAGGCAGTGAAGGAAATTGAGAACATTACAATAGTTGATCCTCGACCCTACACTGTGCCGGAAATTGCCGCTGTTTATGCTAAATTTCCCCATTTAACGAAAATTTTGCCCGCGATGGGTTATTTCCCCGCCCAATTACAAGCTTTAGCGGATACCCTCAATGCCGCTGAAGTTGACGTGGTGGTATCCGGTACCCCCAGTGATCTGGGCCGATTAATCCCATTGAATAAACCATTGGTGCGGGTTTTTTATGATTACGCCGAGGCGAAAGAACCGGGATTAGGTAAAGCTTTGGATTTGTTTTTAGCCCGTCGGGGGCTAGGGAGCAAAGCCAATGAATTCTCCTAACCAAAACACCAGACCCATTGTCATTGCTTTGGGCGGAAATGCTTTACTGCAAAGGGGCCAACCTCCGGAAGCGGAAATTCAGAAAGCTAACATTCACATTGCCGCTCTGGCGATCGCCAAAATTGCCCGGCATTATCCCGTCGTTGTCACCCATGGCAACGGCCCCCAAGTGGGGTTACTGGCCCTACAGGGGGAGTGCGAAAAATCCTGTAAGCCCTATCCCTTGGACGTGTTAGGGGCAGAAACGGAAGGCATGATCGGTTACCTGTTGGAGCAGGAATTACGCAATCAACTACCTGGGCGGGATGTGGTCACCCTATTGACCCAAATTGTGGTCGATCGCCAGGACCCAGCTTTTTTGCAACCCACCAAACCCATTGGCCCGGTTTATACCCTGGAACAAGCTCAACAGTTGGCCCAGGAAAGGGGTTGGGCGATCGCCGCCGACGGCCAGGGATACCGCCGGGTAGTGGCTTCTCCAGAACCCAAAAGGATTATTGAGCTACCCACCATTCAATTGTTGGTGAAGAGCGGCGCATTAGTGGTTTGTGCCGGGGGCGGTGGCATTCCTGTGGTGGTTAATGAAGCCGGAGGATTGCAAGGGGTGGAAGCGGTGATTGACAAAGATCTAGCCGCTGCTCTGTTGGCGCAAAATCTCCAAGCCCAAGGTTTACTACTCCTAACGGACGTCGATGGTGTGTATGAAAATTGGAGCACCAACTACGCTCACTGTTTTGAGCAAACCACCCCGAAAAATCTACGCCGTTACCGATTTGCAGCGGGTTCCATGGGGCCAAAGGTAGAAGCGGCCTGTCGCTTTGTAGAAACCACCGGGCAATGGTGTGGCATCGGCAAACTTGATCAAGCCTTAGACATTATTGACGGGAAAGCAGGGACAGTGGTGATGCCCTAAATTTCGTCCCAACCGGATACCCCAGAAGACATCACATAACTAGTCACCGTTGCTTCAAAGAAATTCGCCTTAGTGTGAGCCTCTTTTTTCGTGTCGGAAAAACGCTCCAAGTGGGTGTAGGGACTTTTCCCGTAGCGAGCATCCGTGTAAAGGGGATCTAAACCGATCGCCCGTAGACGACTATTAGCAAGATACTTAGTGTACTGTTCCGTACTAGATTCCGTAATACCGAGAATATTATTACCGACAATGTGGTTAGTCCAGCGACATTCAAACTCCACCGCCTTATCAAACATTTCATAAATCTGATCCGTGGAGTGGGTGAAGACCTGCATGGCTTCGGGAATTAGCTTTTGGTATAGCCGCACGTGACTCAACTCATCCCGGTTGATCATCTTAAAAATGTCCGCAGAACCCGGCATCAACATACGAGAAGCAAGGTTATAGAAGTAAATAAAACCGTTGTAAAAATATAATCCTTCCAGCAAATAGTCCGCCATCAAGGCAATAAAATAATTCTCCTGGGTGGGATGATCGACATATTTTTGGTAGAGCATGGCAATGTACTCGCACCGTTCCTTTAACACCCGGTCTGTGCGCCAAAATTCGTACACCTTATCCCGCTTTTCCGTGGGAATAATCGTCTCGATCATGTACTGGTAGCTTTGGTTATGCATACCCTCCTGGGAAATTTGCTCCGCCATACACAGGCTAATTTCCGGCGCGGTAACGCTACTTTTTAAATGGGGAATGTTACAGGTTTGAACAGAATCAAGAAAGGTTAAATAGGACAAAATACCATCAAAGGCATAACGCTCTTCGTTGGTTAAATTCCAGTAATCGGTGACATCCTGGGTAATGTCTAAGCGCTGGGGAATCCAAAAGTTCTCCCGCATTTGTTGATACAATCCCACTGCCCAGTTGTAGCGGACATCATTCAACTGCATCAAGTTGGTAGTGTTGCCAAACCAAATGGTGCGGTTCTCGACGGAATCGTTGCCAGTGGGGTTAAAAATGGGGGTCACAGGCATGGGCGCTGTGGGATTAACGGTGCTGACAACCATGGAATTTGGGCAGTAAGGAAAATTGTGAACCGACCTATTCTAACCCAGTTTCTTTGGGCAGTCTTGATCAACCAAGAGTAATTTAGGTGGACTACTAAAGTCCCTCTTACATAGTTTTCTTGTTCTTGTCATCTCGACAAAGGTCACACAACTCTATACAATTCTTGTTTAGCTCGGCGCCGCCCCGCAATCTTTTAGAATTTTTTATGGCTCTTTCGCTACCGACAAGGGTGAACTGGTCCCCGATTCAGCGCTACTTGGAACTTTTACAGATATTAGTGGAGCGCAACCTGAAAGGCCGTTACCGGGGTTCCTTTTTGGGGGTTTACTGGTCGTTGCTAAACCCTTTGATTATGACAGGGATTTATGCGGCTATTTTCGGAGCGGCCTTTGCCTCCTTCTATGGGTCTGCCCTGAACTATGTGCTGGCGGCCTTTACGGGGCTGTTAGTGATTAACTTTTTTTCTGCTTCCACTAGCCAAGCTTTATCGAGTGTGGTGGCCAGCGGGGGACTCATGAATAAAATCAAGCTCCCCATCAGTGTCTTTCCCCTCTCCATGATCGTCGCCAACGTGTTCCAATTTGTGGTGGGGCCATTACCCCTATTGGCGATCGTCACCATTTATAAGTCTTGGGAATCTGGTTGGTGGTTTGTTAACGCCATTTCTCTTTTCTTTCCTTTGTTGGCTCTGAGCCTAGTGTGCACCGGGGTAGGCTTTTTTGTCAGTGCCCTTTACGTATTTTTCCGGGATTTGCCCTACTTCTATGAGCTAGTAACCTTCATGCTCTGGATCGGTTCTCCCATTTTCTATCCATCCGAAATTGTGCCGGAACAAGTGCGCCGCTTTTTGGTCATCAACCCCCTGTTACCGATCATTGACAGTATTCGTCAAATTTCCCTGTCGGGGGATTTGCCCGAGTCTGGTTTGATTGTTCATGGACTATTAAATGGTTTAATTTTATTGGCCCTGGGTTGGTTGTGCTTTCGCTCCTGGCAAAAGAATTTCATGGATCTGTTGTAAAGCTAATTTTAGATGTCTGAAGTTATTCGTCTTGATAAAGTTTCTTTGTACCGTCGAACCCAGGAGGAATTTTCCTACGACCTGAAGCGCACCGTACTATCTTTCATTGAGGGTAAGTATCGTAAGCCCTCCCGTAAGCTAATCCTAGACAATATAGATTTTACGGTGGTGAC
The DNA here is from genome assembly GCF_000284455.1 of Synechocystis sp. PCC 6803 substr. PCC-P. Lineage (GTDB taxonomy): Bacteria > Cyanobacteriota > Cyanobacteriia > Cyanobacteriales > Microcystaceae > Synechocystis. Next base: position 3,538,591 of record NC_017039.1, on the reverse strand, counting down.
GGGGGAGAAAGTTGGCATTATTGGTTCCAATGGTTCGGGGAAATCCACCCTGCTCAAGGTAATTTGCGGTATTTTGGAACCCTCTGCTGGGAGTTTGCGGGTGAGGGGGGAAATAGCACCATTGATCGAGCTGGGGGCTGGCTTTGACCCGGATTTGTGTGTGCGGGATAATATTATTCTCTACGGTGTGATGTTGGGATTTTCCCGCCAGGAAATGTTGGAGCGGGTGGATTCTATCCTGGATTTTGCTGAGTTACAAACGTTGGGGGATATGCCGGTGAAGTCCCTTTCTTCGGGGATGTCAGCCCGGTTGGGTTTTGCCATTGCCACCGATGTGGAACCGGATATTCTAATTTTGGATGAAGTTTTATCTGTGGGGGATGAAAGTTTCAAGCACAAATCCCAAGCCCGAATGGATAAGCTCTGGGGACACAATACGACGATTCTCGTGGTTTCCCATAGCCTGGGCTTTATTCAAGATGCCTGTCCCACCACTATCTGGTTAGACCGGGGGGTGGTGCGTTATATGGGCAAAACCTCCGAGGCGATCGGGCAATACCTGGAGGAGGTCAAACGCCACGATGCTCTCACCATTCCCCAATAATTCTGGCAAGTTGCCCTTTTTTTGCTTTACTGGGAACGGATATTTTTTGCTCAAAAATAGTTAAAGAGAACATGGAGGAGTGATTATGAAAATTTTGATTACCGGTGGCGGTGGCTACATTGGTTCTGTCCTGACCCCCACTTTGCTGGCGGCGGGATACCAGGTAACGGTGATAGACAACTTCATGTTCCAGCAAAATAGCTTGGCGGAATGCTGTCAGTATGAAACTTTTAACGTTATCCGGGGGGATTGCCGCAAGGAAGACCTGATTAAAGAACAGCTAAAAACCGCCGATGTCATAATTCCCCTGGCGGCCCTAGTGGGAGCTCCCCTGTGCAGTCGCGATCAAATTGGCACTAAAACCACTAACCAGACGGCGGTGGAAATGATCTGTCAACTAGCCAGCCCCCAACAGCGGATTTTGATGCCAGTTACCAATAGTGGCTATGGCATTGGGGAAAAGGGTAAATTTTGTACCGAAGAAAGTCCCCTGCGACCCATTTCCCTCTATGGAGTAACTAAGGTGGAAGCGGAAAAAGCGGTGTTAGCCCGGGATAACAGTATGACTTTTCGCCTGGCGACAGTATTTGGTATGGCTCCCCGGATGCGGGTGGATTTGTTGGTCAATGACTTTGTCTACCGTGCTTTTTATGACCGGGCGGTGGTTATTTTTGAAGGTCATTTTAAACGCAATTATATTCATATCCGGGATGTGGCCAAGGTGTTTCTCCATGGCTTGGAAAATTTTGAATCCATGAAGGGTAAGCCCTATAACGTTGGCTTAGAGGATGCTAATTTATCCAAACTGGAACTTTGTGCAGAAATCCGTAAATATCTGCCCAATTTTGTGTATCTAGAAGCGCCCATCGGGGAGGATCCGGATAAGCGGGATTACATTGTTTCTAACCAAAGAATTTTGAGCACTGGCTTTACTCCCGACTGGTCTTTGGGACGGGGTATTCAAGAGTTAATCAAGGGTTACACTATCTTGAGAAACAGCGTTTATTCCAACGTTTAATAAATTGTTTGAACGCCCCTTGGTTCCCTAAGTTTGGAGAAACTAAATACAAATCACCAAATGTTGGGGAATTTAGGGGGTAAATGACAACTTTACCGACGGATTGCCAAGGTTCAAGGGCGGACTAATACCCGCCCAAGGCAGAAAAGCTCGCCATTGTTTAGATCGAGGGATTCAAGGTCCACGTCTTCCCCTAGGTCAACGGTCAAACGCTCTAACTTTCGGTTGGCGATCGCCGGTAATCCTAGTAGGGTAATGTCTTCTAGATGTAGGGTTTTGGAGCTGGCCAACTGTAGACGGGCCTGCACCAAAAGCTCATGGCTTTGACCCTGGGGGTCTTGCACTTCACCTTTGAGCTGAAAAGATTGATGCTCTAAGGCGATCGCCTGCCAATGGAAAGTGTAATTCTTCAACTTGCCCTGGGGATTTTCCACTCCCTGTTCTGCCAACAAAGCTACTAATAGTTCCTCAAAAGCACTGGCAAGTAAATTAGAAGCTAGGGATGCTTGCAGATGGCTTTGGGAAATTTGTAACTCTCCGCTAACCCGAATTGGCTCCAATAGTTTTAGGGGTTTGCCTTTGATTACCTGGCCAATGTTAATGCGGATATTTTCTCCCCGCAGTAACACCCGTCCTAGTTGTAGACCTTGGTAAATGGCCCTGTCACTACTAAGGGCAACCCTAGGCACATAGCCCCGTAAAATTTGTCGGTCTTTGCCATCAATTTCCAGTTCCAAACTCTCCACTGTTTCCACCTGGGAGCGGAGCCAGAGCCTCAGGGCAGGGGCCAAAATTTTACCAATTAAATTACTGTCAACGGCTAAGCCCATGGATTTGAAATTTAGTTGTTAGCAAGCAACGTTAATGGAACAAATATTGAAAGAATAACCAGGTAATATTGGAAAAATCTCCCAAAATATCGCTAAATATCGCTGATATTAATGGGAACTTCCCCCTTGCCAATCCAAAGGAAATTGAGCTTGCAGTTCCCGCAACTCGTCCCGATGGGCGGTGATAGTTAGGGGATATTGTCCTGGATGGGAAGGTTGATCCGGATCTCCCACTTCCAATGTAATTGCTTCTACCCTGGCCGCTTTTTGCCAATAGAAAGTTCCCGCTAAGGGCGCTAACCACAGTAGGAAGAAAAATAGAAAACCCCGTTGGGGCCAAAATACCGCTAACACCAAGGCTAAACAGAGCAGTCCTAGGGCAGCTAACAGACTCAAAAATACTGCCAGAAAGGGGCTAGCTTGTACATTACCTTCAAAGGTGATTGCCTGTTGGACTGGGTCAATGTTGGTAATGCGGTAGGCTCGGTTATTGAAATAGGTTTTGATTTCATCCAATATGCCCGCTTCGGGGTTATCGATCCAAGCCCGGATTCTTTGGGTCCGGTCTTTAACTGAAGAACGAATGAAAAATATCAAGCCAATTAGGGAAAAAATAGTAAAAAATAGGGTGGAGCCGAGAACAGGTAAATCCATAACATCCATAACAAAATTGTGGCAAACCTTCTCACTAGCTAGAAAATATCTAAATCAATGGCCGCAGATCCACCGCTTTTTAATTGTTTTAGTAAGCTATCTAATTGTCGCCACACCAATGCTGCAATAAAAACGGTAATGGGCAAAGAAATGGCGTAGGAAATCCAACCATTACCCAAAAAAATTTGCACTCCAGAAGCTAGGAATACACAAACCCCTACACAAATACCCATGAAAGGTAGTTGTAAATCCAGGTCGGCTAGTGTGCTGGCGGGGGTATTTAACCAAAGCTTCACTTTCTGTTTTAAGGTGGCTTCAAAGGCCGCGCCACAGGTAATCCCAACAAAAAGCCCTACCGCAATTAAAAAATAGGGAGGCTGGGGCAAATAGTACATATTTAATGAAAGAAGATAAAAGACATCCCTGATCATAGCAAGGTCAGACTTAATTTACCCGGACAAATCTTTGGTTGAATGAGTTACTTCCGGAGTCGATTACCAATTCTTGCCGCCGAGGAAATCAGTGGAACATAACCTCTCCCTGCCATTGGGGGTATGCCCGCGCCTTGATTACTGATAATCTAGTTGGTGTCTATGCCACATTGAATTCAGGTCATCGCTTCCCCAATGCTGAAAGTGTTTCGTCAGTCCTTCCTTGTTGTGCTCACCGTGGCTTGTTTGATTTGGTCTGCCCCGGCGATCGCCGCTAGTTCTTCTTCCGTAACCGGGGGAGCTTCAGCTTTCGAAAATATGGTGTTGGCGGAAACGGATTTTCGGGACCAAGACCTGCTCACCGCCCAGTTCACCAATGTGGATTTGACCAGCAGCATTTTTGAAGCAATGGATTTGCGGGGATCAGTGTTTAATGGCGCTAACCTCACCGATGCCAACTTGAAGGGGGTGGATTTGACCAATGGTTTGACCTATTTGACCAGTTTCAATGGGGCTAATTTGGAAAACGCCATTTTAGCCGAAGCGATTATGCTCCGGACTTCTTTTAAAAATGCCAAAATCCAAGGGGCTGATTTTAGTCTCGCTGTGTTGGACACGGAACAGATAGCAGCTCTTTGTAAAGTGGCGGATGGGGTGAATCCCAAAACTGGCATCAGTACGAGGGAATCCTTAGGTTGTTCCTAGGATGTTCGGCGAAATTTCGGACGTAAACGTAAACTTGTAAACTTCGCCATTGATTAGGCGGTAGTCTGTAGCTCAATGGAAACAAAATTAACCACAGTGGGGGTAATTGGTGGTGGACAGTTGGCCTGGATGATGGCCCAGGAAGCCCCCCGATTGGGATTAAAACTTGCAGTGCAAACCCCTGGGGAAAGTGATCCGGCCGTGGCATTGGCGGACAAAGTGGTATTGACGGCGATCGCCGATGGGGAAGGAACTAGGGAGTTAGCAGAGCACTGTGGGGTGATCACCTTTGAAAATGAATTTGTCGATCTGCCCAGCCTGGAAAAGTTAGCCCAACAAGGAATTACTTTTCATCCCCGCCTCGATGCCCTCGCTCCTTTGTTGGATAAATGGGAACAACGCCATTTTTTGCAAAACCTCGGTTTACCCGTACCGGATTTTTGGGCTTTGGAATCGTTGCCCGCCCAATTGCCCGATTTTCCCTGGGTGTTAAAGGCCCGTCGCCATGGCTATGATGGCCAAGGAACCCAAATTATTAATTCCCCAGCGGATTTACCAGATTTAAGTAAAGCTCCCCCCGGTAGTTGGATGGTGGAGAGTTTTGTCCCCTACGAAAGGGAATTGGCCGTTATCGGTGTCCGCAATGCCAGGGGAGAAATGGAAATTTACCCAGTGGTGGAAACCAAGCAAATTGACCAGGTTTGTCGTTGGGTGGTGGCCCCTGCCCCCATTGATGCCGCCATTGCCGCCACGGCCCAGGATTACTGCCGTCGCATTCTCAACCATTTAGATTACGTGGGTATTTTGGCGATCGAGTTTTTTCTATTACCAGCATCTACCCAAACCCCTACCCCGGAGCAAAGGTTACTGGTAAACGAGTTGGCCCCCCGCACCCATAACTCTGGCCATTTCAGCTTAGATGCTTGCCACACTTCCCAATTTGCTCTGCAACTGCAGGCGGTAACTGGGCAAACATTGGGTTCATCGGCTTTGCGTTGCGGCCAAGCGGTGATGGTGAATTTATTGGGCTACGAAGTATCTACAGGGGATTATCAGCAACAGTTGGATAAACTAGCCGCTCTGCCCCATAGCCACGTCCATTGGTACGGCAAAGGAGACTGTCGTCCCGGTCGGAAGCTGGGCCATGTGACTTTGTTAAACCCTGATGTTGAATCGGAACCTTCCACTGCCTGGGCTGAAGATTTGGTGAAACAAGTAGAGGCGATTTGGTATCCGGATTAAGTGAAGGAGAAACAGATTAGAGAACTACACTGCAAAAATGGCTAGAATCTGCCAACACCCAAGCGTAGTTGGGAGCTTTCTAGTAACTGCTGTTCCTCCATTTCCGTTAGTTGTCCTTCAAATTGGTCGGAACGGATTTCGTAGGGACTATAGTCTCCCTCGGCATCGATATCCCCTTCTCCCCCCACGCCTCCCAGCCAAAGGGCACTATCCTTGGGCAAAATACCGGCCAAATCCGCCGCACTGCCTTCCGATTGGGGCAAGGGATTAAGATTTTCTTCGGTCATCATTTGGGCTTGGGCTGGCCACACTGAACTAACGGCGATCGCCATTAGCCCTAAGGTTATGGTAGTTTTTCGTGCGACGGTAATCATATTTTGCTCCTAGGATCTCAACTCGGTGCTTTGGTGTTATTGATTTTCACTCCCCACCAGGGCCTTAGTTAGTCCCTAGTATTTAGTATGGACGATTTGCGAACTGGATTTCTAGGGGTTGGCACAAAACTTATTCAACTGCTACTAATCCCTATTCAACCCCATGGTGTTGGTAAAACAAATTCACTGCTTCGGCTAAATTGTCCACAATAAAATCCGGTTGATAACGTTCCAATTGTTCCCGGTTACGAATGCCAGACAAAACAGCGATCGCCGGCAGATTGCCCCGCTGGGCCGCCAAAATATCCGCTTCGGTGTCCCCCACCATCCACACACTATCCGCCGGAGGTAATTCCGCTAGGGCCCGTTCCATCAACCGGGGTTTATCGTTAGTGTCGCCGGTTTTGACATAATCATTAGCCAAACAATAACGGCGATCAATGGGAAAAAAATGGTTAAAGTGATTGCGGTCTAGGGCTTCTTGCAGTTCACTTTCCCGCCGCATGGTCATTAGCACCAGATCAATGCCTCGGTCTTTGATGTCCTGTAATATTTCCTCCACTCCAGCCAGGGGCTGGTCATAGGGTAAATAGGGCTGGCTATGGACGGTGCGATTGCGGATAGCGACAAATTCTTCCGTTTGCTCCTTAGTTAAGCCAGAGTCCAGACCAATCTGTGCCTTGGGCACCTTACTCCGTTTCCTTTGCCAAAATTCTGCTTTACTCAATACATTAAGATCTTGTCCAGGCAATTTAACCTGCTCAAGACAGTACTGATAGACCTGATAGTACCGATCAGAAACATCCATAATCGGGCCATCACAGTCGGTAATCAGTCTCAGCATGGGGAAGAAAGAAAAAGCAACAGTCCAAATTTTAACCGTAATTTGTTCCACAGTCCCGAGCTTCTGCACCATATTAGCCACAGCAAAAACCCCGACAGTCCAAAGTTCATATCCCTGGCGATCGGGGTCTAACTAGTTGGCAATTGTTCAAAGAACTAGAATTTCCGAGTAATGGAGGAAAAACTAGGGCAGTGAGGACTTAACCGCGCATTTTCTGGGCCCAAACTTTGGTGGGTAAGCCCCAAATATAGATAAAGCCTTCCGCCGCCTTATGGTCGAATTGGTCTTCCATGCCGTAGGTGGCCAATTCCGCATCATAGATGGAGTAATCGGATTTACGACCGGCAACGTTGGCATTGCCCTTGAAGAATTTCACCCGCACCATGCCCGTAACCCGTTCCTGGGTTTTGACAATAAAAGCATCCAGGGCTTCTTTGAGGGGGCTGTACCATAATCCCCGGTAAATTAACTGACTATAAATTTCTTCGACGGTGTTTTTATAGTGGGTAACATCGGCGGTTTGGGTCAAACTTTCCAGATCCCGGTGGGCATCAATTAAAACTAGCAAAGCCGGAGCTTCGTAAATCTCGCGGGATTTAATCCCCACCACCCGGTTCTCCACCATATCCAAACGGCCTACCCCGTGGTTCCCCGCAATTTCGTTCAGGCGTTCCACCAGGGTAACGGGGTCTAGCATCACCCCATTCAAACTAACGGGAATACCTTTTTCAAAGCCGATGTCCACATATTCCGGTTCATCTGGGGTGTCGGCGATCGCCTTGGTCATCAGATAAATTTCTTCCGTGGGCTCGGTCATGGGGTCTTCCAGAGGCCCCGCTTCAATGCTACGGCCGAGAATGTTGCGGTCAATGCTGTAGGGGGAAGACTTTTTCACGGGGGATTCTACGCCATACCGTTCCCCATAGGCGATGGTTTCTTCCCGGCTCATTTTCCATTCCCGGGCTGGGGCCAACACCTTCAAATTGGGGTTTAGGGCCATAATGCTGATATCGAACCGCACTTGGTCATTGCCCTTACCAGTACAACCATGGGCCACCGCATCGGCACCGTATTTTTCCGCCGCTTCCACCAGCATTTTGGCAATTAAGGGCCGGGCTAGGGCTGTGGAGAGGGGATAACGGTTTTCGTAGAGAGCATTGGCCTGGATAGAACGAAAAGCATACTCCTTAACGAATTCTTCCTTGCCGTCAATAACCAAGGATTCTACCGCACCACACCGCAGGGCTTTTTCCTGGATCGGCCCCAGTTCATCCCCCTGGCCCAAATCCGCCGCGAGGGTAATAACTTCCTCAACGCCCCATTCGTGCATCAAATAGGGAATACAAACCGATGTATCTACCCCACCGGAATAGGCGAGAACGACTTTCTTGGCGCGACCCATACTGCTTTTACCTGAAGAACTGGTTCAATGTGCCATTCTAGCAGTAATGTCTTGGTCAGAATTGTTTGTTTTAACACTGCCGAAATCCTTTGCCTCGGCTATCTGTCAGGGGTTTTGCCTAGCCCGTTGAATCTCACACCCCATCGAATGTCAAGCTTTCCAGATAGAGCGTATCAAAACTGAGATCGACTCCGTTTGACCATTCCACGGACCCAGAAGCAACCTTTGCAGAGCTAATTTTTACTATGGCTGAGCACTACCCGATAATGGGCTTTGCCGCTTTCTAGATGGGCGATCGCCTCGTTGATCTGATCAAAGCTAAATTGTTCCACCACGGGTTTAATGTCATGGCGCACAGCAAAGTCCAACATGGTGGCAATGGTGGCGGGACTACCCACTGGGGAGGCAGAAACGGAGCGTTGTCCCATCAAAAGGGGAAAAAGATTTAGATCCAAAGGCTCCAACACCACCCCAACAAAGTGGAAATGTCCCTGGGGCGCCAGGGTGCTGATGTATAAGTTCCAGTCAAGCTTCAGGTTCACAGTGGAGATAATATAGTCAAATTTGCCTTCCGCACTGGCGATCGCCTCTGGATTGGTGGAATCTAGTATGTGGTGAGCGCCCAATTCCAACACTTCCGTTTGCTTCCTGGCACTGGAGGTAAAGGCAGTCACTTCACAGCCCCAGGCCCGGAGAAATTGCACCGCTAAATGGCCCAAGCCCCCAATGCCGATCACTGCCACTTTTGCAGTGGGCTTTAAACTCAGTTCCACCATAGGACTGAAAACGGTAATTCCTCCACAGAAAAGGGGCCCGGCACTGGCTAGGTCAATGCCTTTAGGTAATTTCACCACGCTGACTCCCTTGGCCCGAACCCGATCGCCAAAGCCACCGTAGTGGCCCACAATGGTCGATTCCGCCGTGGCACAAAGGTTGTGGTAGCCAGATAAACAACTATGGCAGGTCATGCAGTAGCCCGAATGCCAACCCAGCCCCACTAAATCCCCCACCTCAACATGGTTCACCCCTTCGCCCATGGCGGCCACAGTACCCACCACCTCATGACCCGGCACTAGGGGGTAATTGGAAATGCCCCATTCGTTATTAATCATGGACAAATCACTGTGGCACACCCCACAATACTGCACCTCAATCTCCACCTCATTAGCACCCAGGGCACCGGGGTCGTATTCAAAGGGTTGGAGTTTTCCGTTGGCTTCCAGGGCAGCGTAGGCTTTAATCATGGGTAATAGAGTTTATTAGTTTTATCCAGATGGGATCTAACGGAGGTGTGGAGGTTGGGGCGTCACCGAATAACCCAAATTGTAATGGATTGACCAGCCATGGAGCCAATGTTGTATTGACGGTTACCCCAACTTTCAAGATTGAACCCAACTGCTACCATGGAGCCTAGTAATCACCAATTATTTTCAGTAAAGTTTTATGAGTGACTTAATTGTTATCGGCTACGATGATGAATACAAGGCAGAGGAAGTACGCCTTGCCCTGGCCAAGCTACAAGTAGAGCATTTGATCGAAATGGAAGATGCCGCCGTTGTGGTCAAAGACGAAAAGGGCAAAGTCAAGCTCAAGCAAGCCATTAATCTCACCAGTTCCGGCGCCGTTAGTGGCGGCTTTTGGGGTTTATTGATCGGTATTTTATTTTTCAATCCCCTGTTGGGAGCTGCGGTGGGAGCTGCCAGTGGTGCCTTGGCCGGTGCCCTCAGTGACATTGGTGTAGATGACAATTTTATGCGGGAACTGGGGGAAACCATGTGCCCCGGTAGTTCGGCCCTATTTGTCCTAGTCAAAAAAGTTACCCCCGATAAGGTTTTGGCCGATGTGAGCAAATACGGCGGTAAAGTGCTGAGAACTTCCCTTTCCCAGGATGAGGAGTCTCAGTTACAGGCAGTGCTCGATCGCCATGGTTTATTGGATGGCGTCCCAGCGGCGGAATAGGTCTGGTTTATGCCAGCGCTTTGAGAATAGAAGTTTTGCCATGACCCATCTTGTTCGAGCTCGGTGGGTTTTTTATTATTTAATTGATCGTTAGGATCATTGCGATTTAAGTGGATTGACTGAAAAATTATGGTCAATATTTTCAGAATTTGGGCGATCGCCGCCAATGGTTTTCGGGAAGTTATTCGGGACCGAATTCTTTATGTGATCGGATTTTTCGCCATTTTAATGGCCTTAGCCCTGCGGATCCTGCCAGAAATTTCCGTTGGGGCGGATGGCAAAATTTTCCTCGACCTCGGTTTAGCGGCCACTTCCCTGTTGGGGGCGATCGTGGCGATTTTTGTCGGTACAGGTTTGATTAACAAAGAAATTGATAAGCGCACGGTGTTGGTGCTCATTCCCAAGCCCCTCAGCCGCAGTGAGTTTATTATCGGCAAACATCTGGGATTATCGGGGGTGCTGACTGCCATGTTGGTGATTATGACCAGCATTTACTTGGTCATGTTGGCCTGGGCCAAAATCCCCTTTTCCCCCACTGCCATTCTCATTTCCCAAGCTTTTCTGTTATTAGAATTAGCAGTTCTCACGGCGATCGCCATTTTATTTGGGGTATTCACCAGTTCAATTTTGGCCACCCTGCTCAGTTTTGGGGTGTATTTTATGGGGCATATCAGTCGTGATTTGCTTAAATTGGGGGAAATTACCAAAAATGCCAACATCGAAACCCTGACCAAATATCTCTACCTGGTATTGCCTAACCTGGAGAGATTTAACCTGAAAAATGAGGCGGTGTATGGAATTCTGCCCGCCAGCGGTGAACTTTGGGCGAACCTTCTCTATGGCATTCTCTACATCGTGCTGATGCTGACCCTGGCAAATCTGATTTTTGCCCGCAGACAGTTCTAGACGTTTTTTAAATCTTCGAGATTTTTTCGTCAAAGACCTTGGCAATTTCTCTGATATGCCGGAGGTCAGAACCACAACAGGCCCCAAAAACATTGGCTGAAGGGACTTTTTGTTTCAGCGTCCAATAGGAGTGGGCCAATTCCACCGGGTTACCAATGTCGAGAAAATTTGCTTGATCTAACTGGGCATGACTACGACGGGAAGGGTTACAGCGAAAACCCCCCAAGCGACTCAGCCAAGCTTCTTCTCTGATTACGGCACGGAAGTGGTCGGGATGGGCGCAATTAACCATAAAGTATGCCGCTCCCTGATTGGTAGCTTCATCAACAATGGCGATCGCCTCCGACAGGGCCGTCCCCGTAGGCAAGCGACCGTCCGTTTCCACTGTGAAAGAAATGGAGACGGGTAAGGAAAATTCTTGGCTAGCCCGGACAATACCGATCGCCTCATTAACGCTAGTCAGGGTAAATGCTCCCAATAGATCGACTCCGGCCTCCGCTAACCAGCTAATTTGTTGCCGGTGATAGACTTGGGCTGCCTCCGCATTGCTGAAATGTTCGCCACCATAGGCATCTCCACAGGGACCAATCAAACCATTAATTAGCAAGGGCTGGATCTCGTTAACATAAGCCTGTTTTAGTGCCCTGGCAAATTCCACCGCTCGAAAATTAGCCTGCCGAATTTCTTCCAGGCTCACCCCCAACTCTTCCGCAAAAAATGGTTGAGCCCGCCAAGTGGGTGCGTCGATCAAAAAGCCAAATTGCTTTTCTTTGGCCAAATCTAAGAAACCATGGAAGTAGTTCTTTAACGCTTCCCGTCCCAGGGGATCGGACAGTAGGGTATGGGCAGCAAAGGCAGGTAGATCAAAACCTCGGTTGAAGATCATTTCCGTTTCCAGGCCACCGTCCAAGAGAAAAATTTGCTCACATTGGTGGGGAAGATTGGTCATTTTGACAGCTAATTTATCGTTAGCAATTATGGTTTTTACGAGGAAGGGGGAGGGAGAGAGCGTCGAGCTTTCATGGCCGCAAGGGTTGCTTCCACCGCCTGTTGTTCCTCCCACTGCTCAAATTTTTTATCTAGCGGGGATGGGGGAGGGTTGAGCAATTCCCGTTCCGCTTCCAACTCCAGGATTTTGGTTTCAATTCTCTCAAATAAACTACTGGCACTGGCATTGTCCAAATTGCCCGCAATCTCTTCAATTTTTTGGGCGGCGATCGCCGATTTTAAGCGGGCGAGGTAAAGATTTTTCTGACTTTTCAGCTCCAGATATTTGCGCTCCAGCTTTTGTAATTGTCCCCGCACCTGTTCCACCAGGGCCCGTTGTTCCCCGAGGGATTTACCTAGGGCTTCCGTATGACTCTGATAGGACTGTCTTTGCCCAAGGGCCTCCCTAGCCAATTGCTCATTACCCCTATCCAGGGCAGCCTGAGCCTTTTCGTACCAGCGTTGGGCAATTAACTGCTGAGCATCTCTCTGTCGTTCCGTACTTTTAAAAGTAGCAATGGTTTGGGCCAAGGCCCGCCGCAATTCGATCAGCTCCAACTCCATCTCGCCCAATAGACGTTCGAGGAGATCCTCCGGCGCTTCCTGTTGCTGTTGCCAATGGGTTAACTGGGATTTCAACACCCGTCCAACCCGATTAAAAAGTTCCATGACAAAGAGGGCCAACCCTAATAGGGAGCCTGGTTAAGGCTTTCCAATTCCTGCACTAACTGTTGGGTGGCGGGGTTAGTTTCCCGCTCACTAGCGCTTCCTCCCTGATTATAAGTTCTTGTCACTTGATGAAAGTTTTTTTGATTGGGAGATTGACTACTGGCAACGGCACTGGGGGCAGATCCACTGGGCAACTGTTGATACATTTGCGACTCCACAGTGGCTCCACCGGCAGAGGAGGAACTAGGGGCAGCACTAACCTGATTACCGTAATCGGCCCTGGCCACTGGCGGTGGGGAAACAATCCCATTACCAATGCCCGTATTTATCGGCGGCGGAGGGGGAGGGGGTAAAGGAGGGGTGGGGGCCTGACGGATAGGTTGAATGGCAATGGTGGGCAGTGGCTGCCCTGAAGGCACGGATTGGGGAGGGGTAATGGCACCGGGAACGGCGGCTGTGTAACCAGGAGCATTTAAATAGGGGCTGTAGCCGGCCATGGGCACTGGCTGGGCCTGGGGAACCATTGCGGCGGGAGGGTTACTTGGCACATTCTGACTGGCGATCGCCTGGGGAGCAGAAGGAGCCGTAGGTTGAGGATCTCGTACCACAGCCATTTCGCTGAGCTTTTGTAGATTGAGTCCAGGGCCAGCATCGGCCACTGGAGGTAAGCCAGGAGGAATGGGGGGCAAACCGTCAAAATGGGCGATCGCCATCGTCGGTCCCGGCGATCGAGCCGTCAAACCATAAATTGTTAACAGTCCATTGGCCACCACCAACATCAACAACCCCGCCAAACTCCAAGGGGTAAATAAACGGGTAAGAACTTCTTCCGCAGGATGGGTGCCCTGTACCTCTTCTTGGGGGACTGGGCGGTCAATAAAATTAAACTCAAAACTTCCTGTTGCTTCTAGGGGCGGCTCTAGGGCGGCCAAGCTAGACTCCCCTGGGTCATAGCTCACCCTAGGGCCAGTTTCCTCCTCGGCCATTAGCTCTGCTTGAATGTAGTCAGACTCACTGGCAGCGAAAGAGGATTTATCAAGGGCGGAGTAGTCAGTCATGGCGAGGCCACCAAGCAACGGCGGTTTATTCAGGTTAGGGCAAAGTCAAACAAGCTTAGAACTATGGAGGTGTGAGTCTGAGCGATATTCTAGCCCAGGGATGGTCCCAATTGGCATCCCTAACAATGACCAGGAGTTAATTGACCTAGTTCCTAGGTATGATTCACCCTTGACTGTTATAAACCTCTAGCCAGCAGAGCGGCAGTGAAGGGAATTAGGGCCAATCCAACCAATTCTCCCCGAATCAACCACCGCAATACAGACACTTTGCCTTCCTCCAGCACGGGAGCCTGGCGATCGCGTAGGGCTTTAATCCACATCAAAAACGAGAAAGTGGGATAGAGGGAAAGTAACCCCACCACGATGAATAGTCCCACTTTGGCAAAGAAAATATGATGACTCAGGTAATAATCCGTGCCTTTGCCAAAATACATCACCCGCAAAATTCCCGTAACCAAGACGGCCGTGGCGGACAGCCCATAAACGGCATCGGCAATGACCAATCGCCAGGACTCCTCCAGATTAGGGTCTTTTTTCAAAGTCAGGGCCTCCGTAACCAATGCCCCAAAGGCAACCATAAAACTGAGGTAATGAATATACGCAACGGTGGCACTAATCCACATAAGTTAACAAGACCAAAATAGTTTAGCTTTTGAAGATTGTTGGCCAAAAATTGAAAATTATCAAACCCACCAGGGTTTCTCTCCCGTGCGGGGATCCAGGTCTGTCCAAGGGGAAATGAAAATTTGATCATCTACCACGGCCACCTGCACTATTTTCAAGGGCAAAGGAGCGGGCCCCCGGGCCACAGAGCCGTCGGGATGGTAGCGGGAACCATGGCAGGGACATTGAAATTCTTGATCATTGCCATTCCAGGGAAAAGTACAACCCAGGTGGGTACAACTATCAACAATGCCGATACTGTCGAGGCTACCGTCCTCTTTAACAATCAAATAGGTGGGATCACCAGCCAAACCAGCCACTAAAGCCCTGGTGCCGGGAGCTTCCGCCAAAATTTGGGAAGCAGGGATGGGGTTACCCAAAACATCCTTGGCAATAATGCCTCCTCCGGCTCCACCTTTTTCAGCCGGGGGCACAAAGAATTTCCCCATGGCGTAGGCTCCTGCACTGGCGGTGACAGCAACGGTGGTGCCAGCTAAAAAGTTGAGTAATTGACGACGGGAATAGGAAGGGGGGGCGATCGCCTGTGTGTTATCCATGATTAAATTAGTGCTAAATAGGGTGAGAAAAGAACAAAACAATGTGAGCAGTAACAGTCAAAATACGGATCTATTTGGTGCTAATGCCGAGCAATTTATACAGCCCACAAAAGCCAAAAGTAGCGGAAAATAGCATCAATCCGCCTCCGGCAGTAAGTCCAAGTCCCAGGCTAGTGCCGGAGTAGAAAAAAAGACCAAGATAGAGCAGAGCTGAAGCAATAACTAAGCGAATCAAACGATCAATGGAACCCATGTTAGTAGCCATGATTATAATCTCCGTATGGGGGATGGAAAAATTTCTTCCTAAGATTAATTGAAATCCTTACGCAATTAAGTAAAGGATAAAATATTGAAACTATTCTTCTTGTCTTTACTTTTTTTATTATAACAATAAATTTTTGTTAAGGGGGTAATTTAACTATGCACAAAGGAAGATTTCGTCGGATTCATTAATCAAGCTTTGGCAATTGCTTCCCCTGCCGCTTGCCAGCCAGTAAAACTAGGAGAAAATGCCAGAACATTTTCGTAGCCTAAAAGGTTTAAAGCCATCATCGCCATGGCGGAACGGTAGCCAGTGGAACAGTAAAAAATAACCTTTCTGTCTGGGGGAATCTGTGCCAGATTATGGCTTAAAGTCCGCAAGGGAATATTGATTGCTCCGGGAATATGTCCAGCTTGATATTCCTTAACTTCCCTCACATCCACTAAGGTAGTTTTTGCATCATCTAATCGTTTTTTCAGGGCTGCCGGTGTACGAATAGCATAATAATTGGCAGGGATAGAATCTAAAAAGCTATCGATCGCCAAATCCATTGTTTGAGTCTGGGGATTGAGCTCTGAATTCAGCAAGGGAGGAGAACCTGCCGCCAGGGTCGGCGGGGAAAAAAACCCCATTAAGCAAAGAGAAAAAACGAGAACAGTAAGGTAGCGGAAAACAATTGATGCCATGGAAATGGAATAATTAAATTCGATTGTGGTTTACTTTTGTCCCAATAGCTGAATTAGGGCGGCTTTCCCTTGATGGTAAGCTCCCTCATCTAAATTTCGTTCCAAATTGTTGGCAATTAGCCAATTCAAACTCGGCAATTCACTCTGCAACGTTTCCAACTTAGGCAATAGATCTAAATCCTTTGGGCCACCGGTGTTGTATTGTAATTGTTCTGGAGCAAAACCTTCTAAAATAAACACTCCACCAGGTTTTAAGCCTTGATAAACTTTGGGATAAAGTTGTTGTCTTAAACTAGAAGGTAAATGGCAAAAAATGGAAACAATGCCTTCCCAGGCATCCGCGACAATGTCAAAATCGGCTAAATTACTCTGGACAGTGGTAATTTTTACACCTTTTTCCTGGGCTAATTGTTTTGCTTTGGCTAAACCGACCGAAGATTGATCCACCGCGGTCACTTCATAACCCAAACTTGCTAAAAAACAAGCATTACGACCTTCTCCTTCTGCTAAACAAAGAATTTTTCCCTGGGGAATTTGATTGGCCACACTGACCAAAAAATCATTCGGTTCTGTACCGTAAACATATTCTGACTGGCTAAATCTTTCATCCCACATAGTTTTTTCCCATATTTTTCTTCATATTCCTTTAATAAAGCCAAGGAATCAGCTTTTTCACCTGGTCTCGATAATTGCCATAGTCGTTAAATTTATCTTGGAGCCAAATTTCTTCCCGATTAGCTTTGAGATTAAAAAATATAAATAACACCACTGCTCCGATTAAATGGGTCAAACTCCATTGCCAAAAGCCATAGGCGATCGCCAGAAAAACCACGCCGCCGTAGAGGGGATGACGGACCATGCTGTAAATACCAGTGGTGACCAATTGACTATCCTTTTTAGGATGGGGCAAGGGAGTCAGATTTTCCCCTAAATGCAGACCCCCCCCAATCAGCAAAACTGCCGCAATCATGCCAAAAAACAGAGTACCAGCCCAGGCAATCCACTGATTTTGTTCAGCTAGTAACTGTAAATTAGTAGGAGTATAAACCGGTAACAGTACAAATCCAACGGAGAGAATTGTTTGCCCAAGTACCCAATATTCCCCTTTTTTGCCTTGCCACCAATCAGTGGAAAAACCCCAGTCCCTAAATTGATTCATTACATTTCACCCTAGAAATAGACTTAAACTTTACTGGCTTAACTTTAACCTTGGACCATAAAAGGCACCCCATTGCGAGAGTGCCCTTGATTAACCAAATGAAACGAAGTCTAACCGAAAGCAGTTATGGCAATGGCACTAGCCTTCAATGGCGGGGGCGTTCAGGGCCACCATTTGGGCATCACCGGAAGCTAAATCCAAGGGGAAATTGTGAACGTTGCGTTCGTGCATCACCTCAAAACCAATGTTGGCACGGTTAATCACATCGGCCCAGGTGCTCACGGGACGGCCTTGGGCATCCAGAATGGATTGGTTGAAGTTAAAACCGTTGAGGTTGAAAGCGAAACAACAAACTGCCAAAGCGGCAAACCAGATGCCTACCACTGGCCAAGCTCCCAGAAAGAAGTGGAGAGCCCGACTATTGTTAAAGGAAGCATATTGGAAAATTAAGCGACCAAAGTAACCGTGGGCAGCAACGATGTTGTAGGTTTCTTCCTCTTGACCAAATTTGTAACCTTGATTTTGGGATTCAACTTCTGTAGTTTCTCGAATTAAGGAAGAAGTAACCAAGGAACCGTGCATAGCGGCAAACAAAGCCCCACCAAACACCCCAGCTACCCCTAACATGTGGAAAGGATGCATCAATACGTTATGTTCCGCTTGCAGCACCAACATGAAGTTAAAAGTACCACTGATGCCTAGGGGTAAACCATCGGAGAAAGAGCCTTGACCAATGGAATAGATTAACAAAGTAGCAGTGGCAGCGGCGACGGGGGCGCTATAGGCAACACAGATCCAAGGACGCATTCCTAGACGGTAAGACAATTCCCATTGACGACCGAGATAACAAAAAATCCCAATTAAAAAGTGAAAAACAATCAATTGGTAAGGGCCACCATTGTAAAGCCATTCATCGAGGCTATGGGCTTCCCAAATGGGGTAAAAGTGCAAGCCAATGGCATTGGAACTGGGCACTACGGCGGCAGTGATGATATTGTTACCGTACAGTAAAGAACCAGCAATGGGCTCCCGAATGCCATCAATATCCACCGGGGGAGCGGCGATGAAAGCGATAATAAAACAGGTGGTAGCGGTTAACAAAGTGGGGATCATCAACACCCCAAACCAGCCGATGTAAAGGCGATTAGAAGTGCTAGTAATCCAACAACAGAACCGTGACCACAGGCTTTGTTCCTGTAATCCTAATTGGGTAGTAGTCATAGCGAATAATTACGAAGTAAGATTTTGGGTTTAAGCTTGGATTTGATTTTGCTTGTTATTTTGGTGATAAACTATCAGCTAAATCCAACTCAACCAGATAGATAAAGGGGGATTAATAATGCGAGATAATTATTGGCATTGATTAACTTCCCTTGAATTTCAGATTAATAATATTTCTTTAAAAAAACAAGATGGTTTCTCAGATTGCAGTTGGTTTCCAAAGGTAAAAAAAAGATTTTAATAGGAAAAAATAAATCATTAAAAAATAAAAATTTTTCTCGTAAATGCCAGATCAAGCCATTTTTCCCCGATCGCCCCATTGGCCAAAGGAACAAAATACTGCCTGGTTGTGGCCCCATGGAGCCCAGGAGTTACCTGGTAAGAATCAGAGTTTAAGCGGGACATAGCCTGATATCGTTAAGGCTGGCAGGCACAATCTCGATTCTTTGGTGTCCTATGACCCCATCCCCGGTCCTCAATCTCCTTGTCAGTAACGATGACGGCATTTTTTCCCAAGGGGTACGTACCTTGGCCAACACCCTAGTCGCCGCAGGCCATGAAGTCACAGTGGTCTGTCCTG
Source organism: Synechocystis sp. PCC 6803 substr. PCC-P (assembly GCF_000284455.1). Classification (GTDB taxonomy): domain Bacteria; phylum Cyanobacteriota; class Cyanobacteriia; order Cyanobacteriales; family Microcystaceae; genus Synechocystis. The sequence continues at coordinate 3,519,780 of NC_017039.1, read as the reverse complement.
ACCGGGAAAGATCCGCCACCGGCCATGGTCTGACCCTCCATCGACCCATTCGAGCGGGCATTGTGGAGGATGTTTTTGATCCTCGCATCAAGGCTTGGTCCTGTTCCGGTACCCCCGCTGACTGTGTGAAGTTTGCCCTCCATGCGGTGATGCCCCGTTATCCGGATTTTGTCCTTTCCGGAGTTAACCACGGTGCTAACCTCGGCACTGATGTTTTATATTCCGGTACAGTTTCCGCCGCCATGGAAGGGTTGATCGAGGGCATTCCTAGCATTGCTTTGAGTTTGGTCAGTTTTACCGCCACCGATTTTCAGCCCGCCGCCGACTTTGCCAATTGCTTTGTCCAACACCTCTGGCGATCGCCATTGACGGAACCGACCTTATTTAGCATCAATATTCCAGCGGTACCAGCGGAGCAGATTGCCGGAGTTAGACTCACCCGCCAGGGACTGCAACGCTATAGCGAAACCTTTGAAGAAAGGTATGATCCCCGGGGAAAACGCTACTACTGGCTAGCGGGGGAAAGGGTAAAAGAAATTCCCCAACCAGACTATCTCCGTCTCAACCGCCGCATTCCCACTGATGTCCAGGCTAGCCAAGATAACTTCATCACCATTACCCCATTGCAATATAATCTTACGGATATCAACGGAGTTAACATTATTGAAAAAACTAATTGGCTAGATCATCTAAACTTTGATTGAGTTCTCTTCTTAAATATCTGCTTCTTCCGTGATACTCTTAATACTCAATAACATTATTAAGTTATATGTCTGCTTATCTGTTTAATCAAGAAAATGAACCGGATGAAAGCGATAGCATAACGCTCTACGATGAAGCGGGGCGGCCTTTAGATTGCTACGTGGAAAACTCCCTCGAACAAGAGGACGCTCAATACTTATTATTGATGCCCGTTGACATCCCGGTGGTAATTATTGCCTGGGAAGAAGATGACGATGAAACAGAAGATGCTGAGGCAATTTTACTAGAGGACCAAGAAGAAATTAGTGGCATTTTTGCAGATGCTAAGGCCGTACTGGCAGAATTAGATTTGTCGTTGAAGTACACTGCCTACACCCTCACCGTCAGTGGTGAACTGCCCCCCATTGAAGATGAAGATATTCTCACCCTGGAAATTGAAGGGAACGATCCGGCTGGGGAAATGGAAGAGGAAGAATTGCAATTCCTGGCTAGTTTTTACCACGAGGAAGAACGCTATAGCATTTACACTCCCCTAGCGCCTTTATTATTTCTTGCTAAAGCCATTAGTGAAACACAAATTGAGTTGGTGCACCCCGACAATGATGAACTCAAACATATTCTAGAAGAGCTTTTATTTGAAGATGCGGACTAACCATTTGGCGATCAATGCAAGGGGAAAAAGCAGGGGGGTCTTGGGGGAGTTAGAATAGAAGACTGAGCATTTTGACCCAAGGCAGACCATGGCGGAAACGTACCTCTTAGACAAACTAGCTTCTGTGGAGCAGACCTATCAGGAATTGACTAGGATGCTGGCGGATCCGGACATTGCCACCAACCCCGATGAATTGCAACGGGTAGCCAAAGCCCGCTCGTCCTTGGAAGAAACAGTTGATACCTACGAGACTTGGAAAAGAAGCCAGGAAGATTTAAAAGGGGCCCGACAAATTGTCAAAGAATCTGGCAATGACCCAGAAATGCGGGAAATGGCCCAGTTGGAAGTGGAGGAACTGGAAAATGCCATTGGGGAGTTGGAAAAGCGCCTAACTATCCTCCTTCTGCCCAAGGACCCCAACGATGAGAAAAATATTATGTTGGAAATCCGCGCCGGCACCGGGGGAGATGAGGCTAGTATCTGGGCTGGAGATTTAGTACGTATGTACACCAGGTATGCCGAAAGTCAGGGTTGGAAAGTGAGTCTGCTGAGTGAGTCCTTAGCAGATATGGGAGGCTTTAAGGAAGCCATTCTGGAAGTTAAAGGGGACCGGGTTTACAGCCAGTTGAAATTTGAAGCAGGGGTGCATCGGGTGCAACGGGTGCCGGTGACGGAGGCTGGGGGTCGGGTGCATACCTCCACGGCTACGGTGGCCATCATGCCGGAAGTGGATGATGTGGAAGTAAAAATTGATCCCAAAGACATTGAAATGAGTACGGCTCGCTCCGGTGGAGCCGGTGGACAGAACGTTAACAAGGTGGAAACGGCGGTGGATCTGTTCCATAAACCCACAGGTATTCGGATTTTTTGCACCGAAGAACGTTCCCAACTCCAAAACCGTGAACGGGCGATGCAAATTCTCCGGGCCAAGCTCTATGACATGATGCTCCAAGAACAAAATGATGCCATCAGTTCCAATCGGCGATCGCAGGTGGGTACGGGTTCCCGTTCGGAGAAAATCCGCACCTATAACTACAAAGATAATCGAGTTACCGACCACCGCTTGGGACGCAACTTTGATTTAAACACGGCTCTGGAAGGGGAAATTCACACTATCATCGAGTCTTGCATTTCCCAGGATCAACAGGAGAGACTGGCGGAATTGGCGGAAGCTACCAACAATTAATCAAAGATCAAAGTGAAGTAGTTCTTTGGAGCTATTTAACTACCAACTGGGACAAGGTGAATATCCCCCAACAGACAATCTTGACTAGCACCGGTGACTAGGGGGACATTACCTGGAAATTGCTCCTGGAAACGCCAATAGGCCAGCACCGCAAAGGCGATCGCCTCTTTGAAATCGCTGTTCAGACCAACATCGTCGGTGCGCTGAATTTTTGTGTTGGAGCCTAAGTGATATTGGAGCCGCTCCCTCAGATAGAGGTTATGGGCACCACCGCCACACAGTAACAGGCGATCGGGCAGTTGGGGTAAAAATCTTTGGTATTCAGTCACTACAGAGCGGGCCGTAAATTCTGTCAGAGTGGTCAAAAAATCGGTTTCATTCAAGCCATGGCGCTGGGCTTCTATCCAACAGTTATCGAGGTACAACGCCCCAAACAATTCCCGCCCGGTGGATTTAGGCGGATATTGCTCGAAAAAGGGTTCTTGTAACCATTGGTCTACCAGTTCTTGGCGGGGCTTACCCTGGGCCGCCCATTGTCCCCCCTGATCATAGGTTTTTTCTCCCTGGGTAAATTTTTGCACTGCCAGGTCAACTAGGACGTTGGCGGGCCCCGTATCCCAGCCACAAATTTTTTCCTGCCAATTTGTCTGACTGCGGGGAGGGAGATAGGTCACATTACCAATGCCACCTAAATTCTGCACACAGCGGTGTTCATTTTGATGGCTCAACAGGCAGACATCGATTTTAGAAACTAATGGTGCTCCCTGGCCCCCTGCGGCAATGTCCGCCGCCCGAAAATTACTCACCGTGGTAATGCCTGTCAAATTGGCGATCGCCTCTCCCCGGCCCAACTGCCAACTGTAACCGAGGGAAAAGGCTTTCTCTGGATTGGGGGGACGGTGGAAAATAGTTTGGCCATGGGAACCAATGAGATCCGCTGGGGGCAAAGATTGTTGAATTTGCTGGGCCGCCTGGGCAAATTCCTTGGCAATACTGTCATCCAAAAAGGCGATCGCCTCCGGACTAACGGGAGTTCCTGCACACAAAGCTAAAATCTCCTGGCGCAATGCATCGGGGTAAGGGTAGGTTTCCCCCCGCAACAAATCAACCTTGAGGTCTAATCCAGACCCACTAATGTCGACTAAACAGGCATCAATGCCATCCACGGAAGTGCCACTAATTAAACCAATGCAATACAATGTCCTGCCCCTAAATGTTTGGATGGTCGGAATTAATCAACTTTTATTTTATTTTTCTTTGCCTGGGTTTCTGCTCCGAGAGTAGCTATGGTGTTGGGAGTTTTTCCAGATTGCCCGATCTCACCCATCCTTCTGTGCCTCCAGACAGCCTCAACTTAGACCATTCCCCCTGGGTTGCCAGCACCACCACTTCGTCATTGTAGTTGATCGTAGCAAGGGAATCAGACTCCCGATCTGGCTCGGTACGAACATTCAAGCCTCCATTCCAAATTACCTTGGCTTTATAGGCCCCAGAGGGAAGTTCCTCTGTGGGGGAAGGGGAAGGACTTGGTGACGGTGATGCTTGGGGCGATTCTGTCCCTGTGGGGGAAGGCTGGTCATCTTGGGGCTGACTTTGTTCTTCGGGAAATAAAGGCTTTTCCGGACTGGCCGCAAAACGATTAAAAACCAGATAACCGGCTAGGGAAATTCCCCCCACAAACAAGGTTACCCCCAAAATAAAGCCGATGAAAAACTGTAACAGCCCAGACAAACCTTTCATACTGGTCAACACATTTACGTAACAATGCTGAGTTATCTTAGCGAATCGCTAATCGTTTCTGACGTAATTCCCGCTTTTGTATCGATGGATTCGGAACAGATTAGGTTCCTTTGTCAATGGTTCAATCGGCGTAACTATAGGGATCAGCCGGAGTTGGCACCACTTCCACCGACTGAGCTTCCACCACAACCTGACGCTTTTCTGCCCCTTGTCTGCCCTGATCCGCTGAGCTGGGTAAGGTTGCGGCCACCATTTGTCCTTGGATGGTTAGCCAAGTATCGGGGGGATATTGACTACGGGAACCTTCTAAACGGACCGTCAAAGCCACAGGATAAGCGTCCACTGCACAGCAAGTCAGAATGAAGCGGCTAATGAGGAGGTAGTTATCTGGCAAGTATTCAGGGTGAACGACAAAGCCAGTTACATCAACCTTTTGGCCGGCGTAAACGTCAGGCTCTGGATAGGCGCTGATGGTGCGGACCCAGTCCACTAGGGTGCGATCCTCCGGCTTAATCTGGGAGGCAAAGCTGGATATCTGGGTTTGGGTGGGGGGCAAAGTCATACTAATGCCCCGTTGGATGGCCAATTGACTGCTGAAAACGGACGGAGTAATAAAAAGCCCCATCACAGCGGTAACTAACAACAGGGCAGTGCCCAGTCCTAGGGGTAAAACCGTTACGTGGGTCACACTGTCTTGGTTACCATTGCCACTGCGGCGGGCTCTCTTTAACCAACGTCTGCCGGTTTGAAACAATCGCAGGCCGCCCAAAAACAATAGGACGAACCCCGTCACTGTCACCAACCCAAAATAGTTGGGATGAATGAGTAAACCCAATTCCCCAGAAAAAGAGTACTTGAGCATCAAAATCCCCCAGGCAAGAATGCCCAGGCCGTCCAATTGATCCAGGACAGACCGGAGGGGGGCAAACTTTTGGCTCAGGGATTTTACTGCTTTAACGGGAGCGGTCATGGCTATGGTGCGAGGAAAGAAACTGGCCCTAGATTACCGTGCCGTCGGCGATCGTGACATTTTTAATCACTACTACGATGCCATTGCGGATGTAAAAACCTAACTCTTCCCGGTTAGCCTCCTGGACATTTTCCTTGTTGACAATCATGACGTTTTTGCCGATGCGGGCATTTTTGTCGATGATGGCTCGGCGGATAGTGGTGCCGGAACCTATGCCAGCGGCAATTTCCCCCCGGGCTTTGAGGGTGTCTCGTTCTGATGAAGATTCGTAGAAATCATTGCCCATCACCAAAGTATCCTCAATGGTGCAATCAGATTCAATGCGACTGCGAATGCCTAAAACTGAGTGGTGGATGCGACATTGCTTAATCATGCAACCTTCCCCGATCATGGATTCCGTCACGGTGGAATTCAACATTTTGGTGGGGGGAAGATAACGACCCCTGGTATAGATGGGGGCTTTTTCGTTATAAAAACTAAAGTCGGGACTAGGTTGTTTGGTCAGGGCTAAATTAGCCTCATAGAAGGCTTCAATGGTACCAATGTCTTCCCAATAGTCATCAAAGAGATAGGCTTGCAGATTGTGATCACTGGCTGAATCAGGAATGATTTCTTTGCCAAAGTCCGTTGCCCCTTCATATTTTTCCAGGAGGTTGTGCAATACTTCCTTCTTGAAAACGTAAATGCCCATGGAGGCAATGTAAGGATTAAGCTTAGCCTTCTCCGCACTTAGGCCCAAAACGCTGGTGTCCACCTGCATGGCCCGGAGGGCTTCCCCCTGGGGCTTTTCAGAAAAGTCAGTAATTCTGCCCTGGGCGTCGATTTTCATTAAGCCCAGCTCGGGTGCCTTTCTGTCATCCACGGGCACAACGGAAAGGGTTATGTCGGCATTGGTTTCCCGGTGTCTTTTAACAAATTGGGCGTAATCCATGCGGTAGAGATGGTCGCCGGACAGAATAAGATATTCATCTACGTCCCATTCCCTAAACAACCAGAGGTATTGCCGTACCGCATCAGCAGTGCCCTGAAACCAATCAGGATTATCTTTGGTTTGTTGGGCGGCGAGGACTTCCACAAATCCTTCTTGGAAGCCGGAAAAATTATAGGCCCGGCTGATGTGACGGTTAAGGGAGGCGGAATTAAACTGGGTAAGGACGTAAATTTTAACGATTTCTGAGTTGATGCAATTACTGACGGGAATATCGATGAGGCGATACTTTCCGGCCAAGGGAACTGCGGGTTTGGCTCTGAGTTTGGTTAAAGGATAGAGGCGGGTCCCGGCCCCACCGCCCAGGATAATCGCTAAGACACGTTTCACAAGCAGACCTCTCGATTGCCAACAACACACTTCGAAGTCAAGTTTAGAACCGAGGGGGACATCTGGAAAGGGAATCTGGACGGAAATTCCGGCTAACCAGCGGGTTTTAATGCCCCAAGCAAGAATGGCGATCGCCGTTGGGATTCGGAGCTGAGTTGTCAGATCACTGTGGGGGTACGGATAACCGAAATGGCAAAGGTCGGAAACTGCCGCTGAGTAAACTGTCCCTGGCTTCGTATGATGATGGGGTTACCCCCATTGCTGGGGCGCTGGGCAAATCTGGGGAGCTGACTAGGTTCCTGGAAGTTTTGCTAATCCACTAAATTTCCTAACAATCCTAAACATTAAATCTAAAGACCTATGGCAGTACTCGAAAAAGGCAATATCACAATCCATACCGAGAATATTTTCCCGATTATTAAAAAGTCTCTCTACACTGACCATGAAATCTTTTTAAGGGAATTAATTTCCAACGCCGTTGATGCCATTAGTAAACGGAAAATGGCTGCTTTTGCCAGCGACGGCTCTGGAGAAGTGCCCGATCCCCAAATTACACTGGTAGTGGATAAGGTGAATAAAACCCTTTCTATTACCGATAACGGCATTGGCATGACCGCCGATGAAGTGAAAAAGTACATCAACCAAGTGGCTTTCTCCAGTGCGGAGGAGTTCATTGAAAAGTTCCAAAAGTCTGCCAATGATTTGATTGGTCACTTTGGTTTGGGTTTCTATTCCGCTTTCATGGTGTCCCAAAAAGTGGAAATTGACACCCTTTCTTACCAAGAGGGGGCCCAGGCGGTGCATTGGAGTTGCGACGGTTCACCGGAATTTGAACTGACGGATTCCGATCGTCAGCAGGTAGGAACCACAGTCACCCTAACTTTGCTGGACGATGAACAGGAATATTTGGAGACTGGTCGCATCCGGCAATTGGTGAAAACCTATTCTGACTTTATGGCAGTGCCCATCCGCTTTGAAGGGGAAACGCTAAATAAACAGCGGGCCATCTGGAAGGAATCACCCCAAAATTTAACCAAAGAAGATTACCTGGAGTTTTACCGCTATCTTTACCCTTTCCAGGAAGATCCCCTGTTGTGGGTGCATTTAAACACCGATTATCCCTTCTTGCTCAATGGTATTCTCTATTTTCCCAAATTACGCCCCGATGTGGATGTGTCCAAAGGGCAAATTAAACTTTTCTGCAATCAAGTTTTTGTCAGTGACCATTGCGAAGAAGTCATTCCCGAATTTTTGATGCCGCTCCGGGGGGTAATTGATAGTCCCGATATTCCCCTCAACGTTTCCCGCAGTGCCCTCACTAATCACCGCACTGTGCGTCGCATTGCTGATTACATTGCCAAAAAAGTTGGCGATCGCCTTAAATCTTTGTACGACGAAAATCCGGCAGAATATCTCAAATGTTGGGAAGACATTGGTACCTTTGTCAAATTTGGTTCCCTGCGGGAAGATAAATTCAAACAACAAGTAGAAGATTTATTGCTCTACCGCACCACCTATAAAGCCACAGCAGAAAGTACGGAACCAAAGGTAGAAGTTCTGACCGAAGATGGTGATGCCTGGGCTGAAACTAACCAGAGTGACGGGGTTAATCCCTACGAAAAAGAAGGTTACACCAGCCTGAAACGTTATTTGGAACGCAATAAAGAACGCCACGAAAATCGAGTTTTTTACTGCACCGATCAAGCTACCCAAGCCACCTATGTGGAACTGTATAAAAACCAGGGTATTGAGGTCCTATTTATGGATTCTTTCATTGACACTAATTACTTCATTCCTTTCCTAGAAAAAGAATACAGTGACGTCAAATTTTCCCGGGTAGATTCAGAACTGGATCAAAGTTTGATTGAAGAGGATAAAGCCAGCGACATTGTGGACCCCGCCACCAACAAATCCCGCAGTGAGCAAATCAAAGAAATCTTTGAAAAGGCCCTCAATAATCCCAACATCAACATCAAAACCCAATCATTAAAATCCGACGATCCCCAATCTACCCCTCCAGCCATGGTACTTCTACCGGAAGCCATGCGACGCCTCCAGGAAATGACTGCCATGATGCAACAGCAGGCGATGGCTTTCCCGGAACAACATGTGTTAGCCATTAACACCAACCACCCCCTAATTAAAAACATTCTTTCCCTCAGCCAAGGCGGTATTGTCACTGGCAGTGGGGAATCTCCCTCAGCAGAATTAGCAAAATCCCTTTGTCAACATGTTTATGACTTGGCATTGATGGCCCAAAAAGGTTTTGATGCGGAGGGCATGAAAGGTTTCATTGAACGCTCTAATGCGGTATTAACCCGTTTGACCAAACAGTAAATTATCCATCAAAACAGCATCCTGTCAATAGGTTGTAGGGTAGAAGTCAGTTAATCCTATTTGCTAAGGGGTTCTCTCTTCTACCTTTTTTAGTCCTCTACAGTTAATCAAACAGAAAGTGCTGAGATATGATCGGGTTAATGTTTAGTATCAGCGAAGATGTTCTTAATTTCCAACTTATCACTCTTCTATCAGTGTAGGTGGAAAGGTAAAATAATTGGAGCAATAATAAGGTCTCCTAAAGCCATTACTGCCTTCTTCAATCTGTCAAATAAGCAATGGAAGTTTTTCAATAACTGAGGTGTATAAATCACCGTCATCCACGGCTTTAATAAATTAAAGTAACATAATGGCTGAATTATTAATTTCATGTTGTTAAGTATGTTTTTCCATCCACTTTTTTGATTCCACCAAGGATGTTTTTGTATATTCTGATAAGCTATCTCCCTAGTCTGTTTTGATTTGTTTAAGGAGTTATCATGCGGAGGCAAATTTTCTATCTGAAGACTTACCATTAAATATACGCTCATCACTATTTCCCGCCATTTTTCTATTCTGGAATAGTCCATCATTCTAAAATCTGCCCACCCCAGTTCATTCTTTATTTGCTTTAATCCATACTCTATCCAGTTCCTTGCTCCATATAAGTTACCCACTTCTTTATATTTTATTTCTGATACTTTTGTCATAATAAAATACGTTGAATTTGACGGCATTTTCTCCTTGTTATCCGTTACTTGCTAATATCTTTTTTCCCCTCTCCTTCCATAAATAATTTCTCTCACGTATCTTATTCGTATCTTACTTCCGACTTTCCACTTGCAAATTCTCTCTCAAATTTTCTCCATTTGTTCGCTCTTACTCTTTCCTCTTTCCCAAGCCAGACTCCATGATCACTCCTTATAGCTAGTACATATTCTAGATTTTCTTTTTCTAATACTCTTACAAAGTTCTCGCTGCTCTCTCCATATTCACTATATGCTAATACTACCTTTATAGTCATTTCAATTAACGATGAGAGAATTTAATGTAAAATTATGGAGTGTACAAAATGAACAGGTTTAAACAATGGCTTACAGTTTAGATTTAAGGCAAAGGGTAGTAGCTTATATAGAAGCTGGAGGAAAAATAACTGAGGCTTCCAAGATATATAAAATAGGAAAAGCCTCGATATACAGATGGTTAAATAGAGTAGATTTAAGCCCAACAAAAGTAGAGCGTCGCCATAGGAAATTAGACTGGGAAGCTCTAAAAAAAGACGTAGAAGAAAATCCCGATGCAAGATTGATAGACAGAGCCAAGAAATTTGGAGTGAGGCCGAGTGCCGTATATTACGCATTAAAGAAAATGAAAATAAACAGAAAAAAAAAAGAACTACGTTATCGAGAAAGAAACCGGGAGGAACGAGTTAAGTACTATAGAATGTTAAGAGAACTAATTAAGCTCTATGGTAGTCAAGCTATAGTTTACATAGATGAATCTGGATTCGAAGCAATCCAGGCTTGTATTTATGCCTGGTCAAAAAAAGGAAAAAAAGTTTATGGAGATAGACAAGGAAAAAGGGGAGTCAGAGAAAATCTAGTAGCAGGGAGAAGAAAAGGAAAAAAAGATTTGATTGCGCCGATGGTTTTTACCGGGAGTTTGAATGCAGAAGGCTTTGAAGGATGGTTAAAATTATATTTGCTACCCTCCCTCGACATTCCATCAATATTAATAATGGATAATGCTCCTATTCATCGTAAAACTGCCATTAAAGAATTGGCTAAAGAAGCAGGTCATGAAGTTCTTTTTTTGCCGAAATATTCTCCTGATTTAAATGATATTGAGCATGACTTTAGTGCCTTGAAACGAGCTAGAATGTACGCTCCTATTGACACGTCTCTTGATGAAATTATCCGTTCTTACTGTGGCGTTTAGCGTCTCAGCTTTATTTTAAACTACTATATATTGAAACCAAGCTCTTTTATTTCTTTGATAATTTCCCCTACTATCTCTGGTTTACTTTTGTATTTATCCCCCTCTTTTAGTCTTGTCTCTGGTTTATATACTTTGCTGATTAATGGTACTGTCATTCCCTTTATAATTCCATAACACATCACCTCTACTATTCCATTTTCTATTTTTCCTAGATTGCCAATATACTGACGCGCAACATAATCTGTCTTTCTTCCTTTTTTCCTATCCCCTGTTTCGTCTATGAGCATTGTTATTGCTTCTCCTTCCGCAAAACTCAGAATTTTATTAATTCTTCTTTCCCTTACCTCCTCTAACGACCAAGGGCTGTTACCGAAGAAATAGTCAAATCCTTGTCCATTTTCTAGTCCTACTACCTTAGCTATTTCTGGGAAGGTTTTTCTCTTTATATTCGCAATTAATCCTAGATGCAAGTATTTAAAGTATTCAAAGCTTCTCACTTTTGGAAATAAAATAAGTCTCTGTATCCTTCGCAGTATTTGTCAATGAATTGTACTGTTTCTTTTGCTTCACGTGGGGCAACCATATACCACCTCTGCATTTCAGACTATCTTCTCCATCTTATCCTACCCACAATGATAGAAGAGCGATATCGTTTTAAGACTTGGTGTAATTTACCTGATTGGCCACATCACCCTCAAGTTTCCGGAGACTGGTTAGGTTCTCGGTTACTCTGCTCAATTAGTAACAGTCCACCAACTCAGGGCATAGTTTTCTGGTCGGGGTGCAGTTCCACCGCCCTGATGTTTGACTTGAATAGTATATTTCCCCGTACTAGCAATGGGGCAGAGAAAATGTTCTACGTTATCAACTTTGCTTTGAGAAGAACAAACCACCGGGGTAGCCCCGCCTTGGTCAGTGATAAATAGATCTAGGTTACTTAGGGGCTGGGCTTGAAAACTCTCCCCTAGGTCATATTGTTGATTACCATTACTGTCCAACAATTGCACTAGTCTTTCCCACACAAGGGTGACACTGGCAAATTCTCCTCCCTTTAAAGGTTTAGACAAAGAATAACTGATGGTCTGTCCCGGTTGAATTGCCCCGTAATCCCAGGCGATCGCCGGGAGATCATTTTCCCCAGGCCCATAGGCTCCAGACTGGAATTGTTCTAGGGCTCGACGGGCGTTCAGTTGACCAGCTCCCATTTCCAAATCCAACGGTAGGACGGGGTCTCGGTAAGCTTCCGTTGCTAGCCAATCCCGTTTTTTACTGCTGTAAAGAGTGTAGTTTGTGCCCAAACCGGCATTGCGAATTTTTACTGCTGAATTGAGTAACACCGCTTTCATCACCATGGGCCTGCGGGCATCTAAATTCCAGCGGCTACTGTTGGTATTGACCAATAACTGGCGATCGCCAAATTCCTGCAATAAAGCAACGGTGCCCGTCACCAGAGGGGAGGCAAAGCTACTGCCACTGACCCATTCCACTCGCCCCTTCATGTCATACAGATAAAAATCACTGCCTGGAGCCACCAAGCTCACCCCCTGGCGTCTCCCCTGATTGATTTCCCGTTCCACTATTCTTTTGCCCATGCCCTCCGGTTGCCGACTCAGATTTGTAAAGGCCATGCGGTCATAGCGCCCCTGGCGATCGGCAGATTGGACAGTGTAGGCGACGGTGATGCCATTATAGTTATCCGTCGGAATGGCAATGCCTCCCGTACCCTGGTTTCCGGCCACCACAAAGAGTAGATTTTGCTGTTGGGTCAGCCAATCTAAACACAAAGTTAATAAAGCATTGCCGTCCAACTGGGCATCCCCCCTAGCGTCCCGCTCCAACGACTCCCCATAGCTCAAATTGACTGCCCGGATGTTGCTCCCATCTTGGCGACTAACAAATTGTCCGGCCAAGCATTGTTGGGGTTGCAAATTTTCTGATAGTGGCCCCATGGCGGTGGAGTAAAGTCGAGCTTCCGGTGCTACCCCTGGATAACGTTTATCCCGGCTAACCATGGCCTGGGCCACCATACCGGCATGGTCGTCAAAAAAACGATTGCGGGGGGAAATTTGATTGAGATGAAACACCCCTGTTAAACGGTAAGGGGGTTGCCAACCGCCCAACTTATCCCAAAGATATTGCACTGGCCGACCCATTTCCATCTGGCCAATGGCGATCTTGCGACCAGTTAGACTGTGGGGAGACTGATGCAAAAACTCACTTTCGATGCCCTTTTCGCTGAGATAACTAGGGTAAACTTCATTGGCAAATACAGAACCGGCCAGCAACGCTCCTTGGCAGAGAATTGTGCAATGGAATGCTAATATTTGTCGAATTTGTTTCAATTGATGACCGTAATTATGTTTGAGCAAAATTTCCTGCCATTAGATCACCGTCAAGTCTTCACCGCAGTGGGAATAAATTTTAGGATAGCGTAGCCTTCTAAGAACCTGTTTATAAAGTCTGATTCTGCCCCCTAAATCTCCTCACTAAAGCTCCGGCAATACTGGGGGACTTTGACTTAGTTTCCCCCCAAACTTGTGGAGCCAGGGGGGCTTTTCAAACACGCTCTAAAGGGCGATCGCCAAAATATCGGCCAGTTGGCTGAGGCGATGATCCACTGGCAAATCCGCTGGGAGGGAACCATAGCCATACTCAGCAAAAATACTCACTGCGCCGCAGGCTTGTCCCATGCGAATGCCCACTTCTGCATCTTCTACGTGCAACAGGGTTTGGTAATCGTAGGGAGCGAGCAATTGTTGTAGGTAACGGGGATCGGGCTTGGCAAATGGGGAATCATCCGCCGCCAGCATGGTTTCAATGGCCGACCATAAACCCACTCCTTGCAAGGCCGCTGTTTGGGTACGGCGATCGCCGGAAGTGCAGGCTAGAATGCGGTAATCCCGTTGCTTTAAAGTAGTTAAAACCGTTACCGCGTTGGGCATGGGGGCCGCCAGTTGGGGGAGATTTTCGATGTAAAAAGGTTGGACAAAATCTTTAAAAATACGTTCTACTTCTTGCCTAGGGCAGCCTAATTTTTCTAGCATGAGGGAAGCTTTCAGTCCCACTAGGGAAACCACCGTTTGGCGATCGGGCCTAGGTAAGCCTAACTGTTCAATGCCATAGGCAAAGGCTTGGTAGTTAGCTTCTTCGGAGTCGATTAATACTCCATCGAGGTCAAAAACAATAATTTTTTCGTTAGCCATAGTTAAGATGAGGGTAACAATTATTTGATTCTTTAAAAAAGTAAATTTGCAAGTTTTTAACTAAATTTTGTTCAAAAGTTAATGAAATCCAAGATTAGTTAGATTAATTTTTAATTCAGCACAACTTTTGGCCGTAACACCGTGCCATGGTCTTCTGGAGTCACCAGGGCAACGCCCAAGCATTTTACTGGGCCTAGCTCCGATGTGATTAGTACCACTCCCACGGGTAGATCTGGCAAGAGCAATCTTTGGCCGTGGAACCACCTTTTTTCCAATTCGCTATTCAGTTGAACTGTGGGTAAATGGCTTAACGCTTCCTGGGGAGGAATGAGAGGAATATGCTCCTCCTCCGCCACGATTTTTTCCAGGGCGGTTAAACCAACGCTATTATCCAGGGCCATGCCCCCACTCTGTTGCCGTACCAAGCCCGCCAACGTTGCCCCTGTTCCCAGGCGATCGCCAAGGTCCCTGGCTAAGGCTCGAATGTAGGTTCCTTCCCCACAGGTAACTTGTAAATCTAATTCCGGCTGATTCCCCGATCGCCAACCGAGTATTTTCAAATCATTAATAGTCACCATGCGACTGGGCACTGCTTGGGGAATGCCAGCCCTGGCCAATTCATACAAACGCTTACCATTAACCTGAATAGCGCTGTATTGAGGGGGAATTTGCTCAATTTCCCCCAAAAAAGTCGGTAAAATCTGTTCAACGGCGGCAAGGGTTAAATAACTAACATTTTTACTCTCTAATACCTCCCCAGCTAGGTCATCGCTGTCGGTACGTACCCCAAAGCGAATAAGGGCTTGATATTGCTTTGCCCCAGGTAAGTAGGGCAGTAAACGGGTAGCCGACCCCACCGCCAGGGGCAATACTCCCTCCGCCAAAGGATCTAGGGTGCCTCCGTGCCCCACCCGTTTTTGCCTTAATAGACGACGCACCTTGGCCACACAATCATGGGAAGTGAGGTGCAGAGGTTTATGGAGATTGAGGAAACCAAACATAGGGGGAGAATTGCTGGAGTTAAGGGGCGGCCACCAAAAACCTTAGCAGTTCCCTTTGGCGATCGCCTGCTTTGGCCGTTGAAAAGAGTTGTTGGAAGTTAGCAGAAACAATTAATTGGGATTGGGGCCTTGCCAGTCTGGACATTGTTCCGTTTCCCAACCGTAGGGATGCATGGCACACACCAACAGTTGCCCGTTGTACACATAGCCATGGTAATGCTGACAACCTTGGCAAGCCGGTTGATGATTGGCGTTGGCCGGCAGATGGGGATTAAGACCAAAGTCCCCGTCCAGGGAAGACCAGGGCACCAGGGAGGAATAGCCTCGATCATCCGTTTGATTGTTCCGTCCTTCCCGGCCCTGGCGATCGCCAAATTCCCCCAGGTCGCTTAAGTCCCCGTCAAAGTCTGACAAGTCTTCCCAGAAGGTGGACCATTCCTGCCAGAACCATTGCAGTTCGGTGCCCAATTCCTCTTCGATGGTTTCGGCTGCTTCCCCTAGGGCGTTCTCCATGTCTTCCACCCAAGTCTCCACCGCTGTGGTCAAGGTTTCCACCGCTAACCAGAGGTTTTTCTCCCAATCTTCCATAACTGTTTTGCTATTTTTTGCTATTTGCAGTGTTGACAACTTGCGGTAGACGGTTTCCCCTATGGTTAGGTTAGGGTTGACGGTTCAAACGTTGCAATTCTGCCTGGAGGGCCGCCACCTGTCGTCGTAGGGCTTCCACGTCCTCCGTTTGGGACTGGGCAGGAGTTTTTTGGGCGAGGGGATCGGGGTTGGCTTCCTCTTCATCGGTGATGATTTCAATGCGCCGGGGCTGTTTATTTTCCCCTTCCCCATGGGCGATCGCCTCCCCTTGGGCCTCTCTAATTAATTCATCCACATAGCGACGGGCTTCTTCCGCATTCATTTCCCCCCTTTCCACCAGGGTATCCACTAACTTCTGGGCATGGTTACCCAATTCTTTGATATTGCTATTGGCTGTTTCGGCGGCATAGGAAGCAATGCCAACCCCTAAATAGACTGCTTTTTGCACTAAGTCCCGCAACATAATAATTCTTACCGAAAACAACGTTGTCTTCATTTTGGCATTCCCCTCTACCAATGGCTAGGCGAGGGAAATATTACCAGGGTAGCTAGATCAGGTTTTTTCCGGCCTGGGCTTCTGCCCCCAAACATCGTCCAGCAAACTATATAAAACTGGCACCACCACCAGACTAAGTACGGAGGAAGTGAATAGACCCCCAATGATGGCGATCGCCATGGGTTGCCTGAGTTCCGCCCCGGCCCCCCATCCCAGAGCTAGGGGGAGCATACCCAAAATAGTGGAACTGGTGGTCATCAAAATGGGGCGCAGACGGATATGGCCGGTTTGCAATAGGGCTTCCTGGCGGGATAAACCCCGATGGCGCAGTTGGTTAGCATAGTCAATCAGGAGAATGGCGTTTTTGTCCAATAGGCCCAGGAGAAAAATTAGGCCAATCAGGGAAATCATGCCAAATTCGCTCTGGGTGACCAGCAGTCCCACCATCGCCCCGACAATGGATAGGGGTAAGGAAAGTAACACCACCATGGGTTCCAGTAAACGGCGGAATAGCCCCAGAAAAATGGCCGCCATGCCCAACAAGGAAAGTAAAAAGGCGAGGGCAAATTCTCGAAATACTGATCCGACCCGGGCCGATTCACCCTGCACACTCAGTTCTACCCCTGGGGGCAATAACCCCTCGGCGATCGCCGTTACCTGTTGGGTGAGATCCCCAAGGGCGTAATTAGGTAGTAAAGAAGCACTGAGATAGACGGCTCTCTGTCCCCGCAAACGTAAAATCCCTGTGCTGTCAGGTTCGGCCCCAGTGAGGCTGATTTGGGTTAAACCGGGCAAAGCCATCACCTTTTCCTCCAGAGCTTTACCCGTGGTTTGTAACAGGTCTAAATCATTGCCCAACAAAGCTAACTTGAGGGGCGTATCGTCCCCCGTTTGCACAAAGAGGATATTTTCCACCCTGGTGGTTACCCGGGGAATTTCCGGCAGAGCTTCCCGCACTTCCGTTTGCACTGTTTGGGTAGTCACCTCGCGGTCTGAGTCCAGTTTGACATAGATCTTGCCTTGGAGGGGATTGCCCTGGATGCCCACCACAGTAAACGTTTCCGTCACGGCAGGATCGGCCAAAATTGGGGGTTCCAACTCTTCCGCCACCCGTCGTCCCCGTCGTAATAGCACTGCTTCCGGATTAGTGGCCAGTTGATCAATCCAGCCAAAGGCTCCACCAGCGCTTGTGTCGTTGTTATTACCCCTGGGGGGAGTAGACAATGCCCCAGCAATTTTGGGGGGAGCGGATTGAAAAATAACGTTAAATTCCCCCCGGTCCAGGGTGGGAACAAATCCCTGGGGAATGAGGGGAATAATGGCTAAGCCTGCCATTAAACTGACTAGGGCCAGGGCCACAATCCACCAACGGTGTCCCAAAGACCAAGCTAGAACCCGTTGATAACCATTGCCGAGGGCATCTAAACCACGACTGAACCAGGACTGGGGCCGGGGAGTTTGGGTTCGTAGCCACAACACTGTCAACACGGGAGATAGGGTACGGGCCACCAGCAGGGAAACGATCACAGCCGCAGATACGGTGACCGCAAAGGGGAAGAAAAATTCCCCTAAAGTTCCCCCCAACAGGGCAATGGGTAGAAACACCACCACAATGGAAAAAGTGGTGGCAGACACAGTTAGGCCAATTTCCTCAGTGCCAATTTTGGCGGCCCGTTTGGGAGGTTCCCCTGCTTCAACGTGGCGGGCAATGTTTTCCACATCCACAATGGCATCGTCCACTACAATGCCAATAATTAACGCTAGAGCCAACAGGGTCAGGGTTTCTAGGTTAAAATCCAACGCCGCCATCACGATGAAAGTGCCCAGCAAGGAAAGGGGAATGGCGATCGCCGAGATTAGGGTGGCCCAACCGCTACGGAGAAAGGGGTAAATAATCAACACCGCCAAGACGATCGCTCCCAACAGGGCTTCAATGGTGGCCTGGGTTGCTTCCCGGATATAACCCGCTGTGGTTTCTGCTTCAATGAATTTTAACTGGGGAAATTTTGGGGCTTGCTCCACAATTAACTGCTCCACCCGGTCCACCACTTCCAGGGTATTGGCCTGGGCTGTTTTGACCACCTGCACCGCCAACACATCCTGGCCGTTATGACGAGTCAAGGTGGGGGGATTGATGGTTTGTTGGGCCAACGCCTTGACCCCTGGCGATCGAAAGTTAGCATCCCCCAGTAAATCCACCCGCAGTACCCCTGCAATGTTTTGGAGCTGGGGCATTAATTCTTGTTGCAACGGTGCCGCCATTTCCTCTAGGGATAACGTCTCGGACGCCACCGCATAGGTCACCGCCACTGATTCGTTCAAGTTGTAGGGAGCAACGGTAATTTCGCTGCCCGCTGGTAGAGTTACTCCCTGTAAAGATTGTTCCACCGCCGTGGTGGCCTGTTCCAGGGATTGGCCCATTAAAAAAATCACCGATGCCACCGTTTGCCCCGGGTAGGTGGAAGATTGCACGTCCGCATCGGCAATGGTAACTAGTTTTTCTTCCAGGGGAATGGTTAACTTCTGCTCCGTTTGGGCCAAATCCAACCCCGCACCACTGCTCTGGACAATCACCACCGGAAAGCTCACTTCCGGAAAGAGGGCATATTTGAGGGAACTAAAAGTCAATAGCCCCGCCACGGCGATCGCCAACCAAAAACCGATGGTAAAACGGGGATGGTCAATGGCCCAATGGGAAAGATTCCAGCGGGGAGCACGGGGGGACTGCATCGAGGGAATTCCTAACTTTTTCTGGGTACGATTCTTTGAAGATGAATTGATTCGCACCTCGGCTAATCTAGCAGAACATGGCCCTGGGCCATCCTTCTCCTCCGGCTTCTCCCATCGGCCCCAACAGTTAAGACCCCTGGAAATCTGTTACCATCCCCAAAAGATAAACCAGCCCCCCTTGAACTAGCTTTTTCCTAAACTTTTGTGATCTTTGAGCAAGGCATTGAAATTAAGGCCAGTGCCACAGTGGTAGAACAGTGTTTCACTGATTTGGATCTGATGCACCTTTGGCTCAACCCGGCCCTGCGTTGTGAACCCATCGGTCAATGGTCCACGGCGATCGGTGGCCGGAGTCGTTTTACTATCCAAATTCCCCTGCTCAAACCCAGCCTGAAAAGCGTCGTGGTGGAGAGATCGCCAGGGTTAGTGGTGTGGCAATTCAAAGGATTTTTCCAAGGGCAAGACCGTTGGGAATGTCGCCCCCTAGAAGAAGGTACCTATTTACTGAATAGATTCGAGTTCACTGTGCCCAACCCCGTTGTGCAATGGGGCTTTCAAATGTTTGCGGCCCGTTGGACCAGTGCGGACATGCAAGCTCAACTGCGACGGTTAAAACAGGTGGCGGAAAGGGAATATATCAACAGCGGCCTACATAGTTAATTCTCGGGGTTTCCCTACCAAAATCTTGAGTTAAGCTGGAAGAAATAAGCAGTGGCGATGACTAGGAGGTGGGCAGTGAAAGTAGAACGTCCTAATTCCCAGCAATTGAGTGGGGAAGAAACCCAAGAATTAGACTATTTACGAGCCCTGATCGAGCAGGCCGTGGCCGATGGTGTGGTCACCAAGGAAGAAGAATCCAACATTAAGGCCTTGGCACTCCACTCCAAGCCCCGGTATGAATTACTATCCCAGGAACTAGCCATGTACCGGGAACTGGTCACCAACAAAATTAATGCTGGCTTACTGGCAGGGGAAACCTTTGCCGATCTTTAACGGGAAAAGCTCCCCAACTTTGCTCTAGCTTCTGCCAAAATTTTGCTGGACCAGCGTTGTCCCCCATGGCCTAGCTAACCTATTGGAACAGAAACTAGAACGATGTCAGGGATTTTAGTTAAGGTCTAGAGGGGCCAGCGCCAATTAACGATTTCTGGCATATCAATGCCGTGTTCGTAGGCGTAGTTGGTGCAGTCAATCTGCATATCCTTGAGCATTTCCTTGATGTGGGCTCCGGCCACCCGCAATTGGGGCAGGCGATCGATCACATCAATGGCGAGGCTGAAACGGTCAATCTGGTTTTGAATCGCTAAATCCATGGGGGTGTTGATGTTGCCCTTTTCCTTGTAGCCCCGCACATGGAGATTGCCATGGTTAGTCCGTCGATAGGTCAACCGATGAATTAACCAGGGATAGGCGTGGAAGTTAAAAATAATCGGTTTATCGGTGGTAAAGAGGGAGTCAAAATCCCGATCGCTCAGGCCATGGGGATGCTCCGATTCCGGTTGCAGTTTGAGCAAATCAATCACGCTGACAAAGCGAATTCTCAGATTAGGAAAAAATTGCCTTAGCATGGCTGTGGCCGCCAAGGCCTCTTTGGTGGGAATATCCCCCGCCGCTGCCATCACCACATCCGGTTCCGTACCGGCATCATTACTGGCCCATTCCCAAATGTCCACCCCTTTAGTGCAGTTACGGATAGCGGAAGTCATGTCCTGGTATTGCAGGTGGGCTTGCTTATCGCAAACGATGATGTTGATGTAGTTTTTGCTCTGTAAACAATGGTCCGCTACGGAAAGCAGAGAATTAACATCGGGGGGTAAATAAATTCGCACCACATCGGGGCTTTTATTGAGAATGACATCGAGAAAACCGGGATCTTGGTGGGTAAACCCGTTGTGATCCTGTCGCCACACGGTGGACGTCATCAAGATATTTAACGAGGAAATATCTGCCCGCCAGTTGAGGTGTCGACAAATATCCAACCATTTAGCGTGTTGGTTAACCATGGAAGTGATCACATGGGCAAAGGATTCATAGGTGGCGAAAAAGCCGTGACGCCCGGTTAAAAGATAGGCCTCTAACCAACCTTCTAAGGTGTGCTCGCTTAACATTTCCATCACCCGACCATCGGGACTTAATTCCCCCCCATCCTGGTCTTCTTCTAGATATTCAGCAATCCAGAATTTTTTGCTAACCTCGTAGACGGCATGGAGTTTATTGGAACTATTTTCATCGGGGCCAAACAGGCGGAAATTGGTCATGTTGTTGGCCATCACATCCCGCAGAAATACTCCCAGGGGTGCAGTATTAGGGGCTTCGATGGTGCCTGGTTGGTCCACATCAATACCATATTGACGAAAGTCCGGCATTTTCAAACCCCGCCGTAACAAACCACCATTGGCGTAGGGAGTAGAGCCTAAACGCTTATCTCCCTCCGGGGCGATCGCCTTAAATCCCGGTTTTAAAGTACCTTGCTCGTCGAACAATTCTTCCGGCTTATAACTCCGCATCCAAGCTTCCAACTGTTGCAAATGGGCTGGATTCTCGTGCATGCCCCCCATGGGAACTTGGTGCGATCGCCAAAAACCTTCTACCTTATGGCCATCAACATAGTCAGGCCCCGTCCATCCCTTGGGAGTCCGCATCACAACCATGGGCCAACGGGGGCGCACGGCAATGCCCGTACTACGAGCTTCTTGTTGGATTTGATGAATTTCGCTCACACAATGATCCAACGTGGCTGCCATGGCTTGGTGCATAGATTCCGGGTCAGAGCCTTCAACAAAGTAGGGGGTATAACCGTAACCTTCAAATAAAGCCTTTAATTCTTCATGGCTAATGCGAGATAAAACACTTGGATTGTTAATCTTGTACCCATTGAGATGCAGAACCGGTAAAACTGCCCCATCCCGAATCGGGTTAATAAACTTATTGGAATGCCAGGAGGTAGCCAAGGGGCCTGTTTCCGACTCCCCATCCCCCGCTAAACCGACCACAATTAAATTGGGATTATCAAAGGCAGCGCCATAGGCATGGGATAGGCAGTAGCCCAATTCTCCCCCCTCGTGGATGGAACCAGGGGTTTCGGGAGTGCAATGACTGCCAATGCCACCGGGAAAGGAAAATTGTTTGAAAAAGCGCTTCATGCCGTCCTCATCTTCACTACACTCGGCAAAAAAGCGAGAATAGCTCCCTTCTAGGTAGCAGGGCCCCAAAAAGCCTGGTGCGCCGTGGCCAGGCCCCACCATGTACAGCATATCCTGGTCAAATTTCCTGATAATGCGGTTGAGATGGGTGTAGAGAAAACTAATGCCGGGACTAGAACCCCAGTGACCCAACAGGCGATGCTTGATCTGTTCCGGTTGAAGCGGTTCCCGCAAAAGGGGATTATCCCGCAGATAAATCATGCCCACTGCCAAGTAGTTGGCTGCCCGCCAAAAACCGTGCATTTGGTTAAGTTCTGTCGGGTCAAGGGGATTGCCAGTGACGGTGGATCTAGCTTGACCAAAGGGACTAAGGGAAAAGGGGGATGTAACCATGGAAAAAACTCCCAGACTTGTACATTTCCCTACCAGGGTAGAACCCACAAGTTATTTTGGCGTTAACCCCAAGAAGGAGGCTGTTTCATCTCGATAGCCTACACCCCCCAGCCCCATTGCTCTCTAAGAAATCCCTAGGCGATGCCCTTAGTCCCTAGCCCATGGGGGAATTTTAGAACAAGTCTATATCAGTCACTGCACCAAGGCTGCTGGAGGAAACTAACTTGGCATACTTGGCTAAAATCCCCCGGGGATAGCGGGGCTGAGGAGGAGTCCATTGGGCCCGCCGTTGGGCCAATTCCTCTTCACTGATGTTGAGTTGCAGTAACCGCTTGCCAGCATCGATGGTGATTTGATCCCCCTCTTGCACCAAGGCGATCGCCCCTCCCACATAAGCTTCGGGGGCAACGTGACCCACCACTAAGCCATAGGTACCACCAGAAAAGCGGCCATCGGTGATTAGGCCAACGGAGTCTCCCAACCCTGCCCCAATGATGGCAGAAGTGGGGGCTAGCATTTCCCGCATACCGGGGCCACCTTTGGGCCCTTCATAGCGCACGACCACCACATCTCCTGCTTGAATTTTGCCGGCTAGAATCGCTTCTAGGCAATCTTCTTCAGATTCAAATACTTTGGCGGGACCAGTGATCACCGGCTTTTTAACACCGCTGATTTTAGCCACACTGCCTTCGGTGGCCAGGTTACCTTTGAGCACTGCCAGGTGACCTTCTTGATAAACAGGGTCATCCCAGGAATGGATTACGTCCTGGCCGGCAGGGGGTTGGTCAGGAATATCGGCTAAAACTTCAGCAATGGTCTGTCCTGTAATCGTTAAAGCGTCACCGTGGAGAATGCCATTGACCAGCAATATTTTCATCACCTGGGGAATGCCACCGGCGGCGTGGAGATTAGTGGTGACGTATTTGCCGGAAGGTTTGAGGTCGCACAGTACAGGTACTTTGTGGCGAATGGTTTCAAAATCGTCCAAGCTTAGGGGCACCCCAATGGTGTTGGCGATCGCCAGCAGATGGAGCACTGCATTAGTGGAGCCCCCCACGGCCATAATCACGGCAATGGCATTTTCAAAAGCTTTCCGGGTCAGAATTTGACTGGGCAAAATCTGTTTTTTGATGGCTTCCACCAAAACCTTGGCGGACTCCTCGGTGCTGTCGGCTTTTTCCCCATCCACTGCGGCCATGGTAGAAGAATAGGGCAAGCTCATCCCCATAGCTTCAAAGGCGGAGGACATGGTGTTGGCGGTGAACATCCCCCCACAGGAACCAGCCCCAGGACAGGCATTCCGTTCAATGCCGTAGAGGGTTTCCTCATCAATTTTGCCAGCGCTGTACTGGCCCACCGCTTCAAAGGCACTGACCACTGTTAAATCTTCCCCGGCATAATGTCCGGGTTTAATAGTGCCACCGTAAACAAAGATAGAGGGAATATTGAGGCGAGCCATGGCAATCATTGCCCCCGGCATATTCTTATCACAGCCCCCGATCGCCAAAACTCCGTCCATGCGTTGGCCATTGCATACTGTTTCGATGGAATCAGCAATCACTTCCCGGGAAACTAGGGAATATTTCATCCCTTCCGTACCCATGGAAATACCGTCACTGATGGTGATAGTGCCAAACAATTGGGGCATGGCCCCCGCTGTCCGTAAGCCGGCCTCGGCCCGTAGAGCCAGATCATTAATGCCCATGTTGCAGGGGGTAATGGTGCTGTACCCGTTGGCAATACCCACAATGGGTTTCGTAAAGTCATCATCGCCAAAACCAACGGCCCGGAGCATGGCCCGGTTGGGACTCCGTTGGGTGCCCTGGGTAATTACCTGGCTTCTGGGATTGTTGGACATTGTTCTCTCCTGTCTCGTAGCGAATCTATGCTTCTGTCCATTGTCGATGGTTTATTCCCCTTTGCTCAAGCCTGGCCACAAAAAGTCAACTTAGGGAGATAGAACCTAAGTTTTGTAAAGAATAATTGCATGTGCGCATAATTTTGGTTGTCGCACCCAGAGAATATGCGTATAATCTTCTTTATACTTCTACTTATGGTTTAACCATGCCTGCACTCAATGTTTATGTGACCGATGATTTAAAAAGTCGAATGGCAAAGGTAGACGCAAATTGGTCTGATATTTGCCGAAAAGCAATAGAGACAGAACTTTTACGTCGAGAAAATAAAGGATTAGGCTCCCTTGATATTGAAGATGTTAAGGAGTGGATAACAGAGGAACTAGATCCCTTAAGTGAGCATGGTAGTGTAGTTGTTAAGCCTTATTTACACACCAAAGGAAAAGCGGCAAATGAAGTTAAAATCTTGTCACAATTTTACGAAGAAATAATATCTGAAGTCAAAAAATATTACCTCAACTCAATTAAGGGTAATTTTAGTTTACTTTTGGAAGACAAATATCAAGTTGACTTGTTGTTTCCGGGTAGAGAATGGATTTCTGGGGCGCTGGGATTACAGTTGTCACTTTTGCTTAACACACCCAAAGAAGAAGAAATAAATGATGAAGTTATTGATGGAGAATTTTTAGAAACTAGCAACTTTATTCCTTTATTAGAATCTGGATTGACACAAGTAGAGATGAAGATGGGTCAAAACAACGAATCCAACGAAATCACTAAATATATTGATATTGATCCAGAAATCCAAAGCTATCAGCAAAAAGAATTTGAAATCCCAGAGTTACCTAGTGAAATATACTCAATATTTAGGAAAGCATGGAAAAATATTTACGACCGCGAATATTGCGATCCACCAAAACCACCGACGGCGAATAAACTAAAACAATTATGGCAAGAATGGTATTATCCAGAAGCTTGGAATGATGCACAAAATTGGCTAGATAAATGGCAGAACCGCTATAAATCTAAAAAATATGTTTATGAATGGGAAAACATAATCGCTTCTTTTATGTGTGTCCTCGATGGTCAGGAATTTGATCCTTTAGATTCAGAATTACCAGAAGAATTAAATTCCTGGAATAGCTCTGATTTTTTATTCCTTTCCTTTATTGAATATATTTCAAAATTCATTTACGATGGAATTTTTTTGGAAATAACTCAAATTAATCCCGCAAAATTGTCAGCAGTACCAATTGAAGAAAGGGACGAACTACCAGAACAGCCTGGAATTTATTTTGTCCTCAACAAAGATGATGCAATTCAATATATTGGAATGTCAGTCAACCTTCAAAAGCGTTGGTATTCTCATCACAGACAATCTGATTTTGACTTAATAGAAGATGGCAAAATTGCTTTCATAACTTCGCTACCTAAACATTATCTGCAGGAAATAGAATCAGTTTTAATCAAAAGCTTTGTCCCTAAACTAAATATCAAGCTAAAACCCAAAGTTTAATGCCCATTATCAATAAATCAATTACCACGACAATACCATGGCTCTAATAGCAAGACTGATCGGCATAGTTCTCATTGGCACCGGCATCTATTTTCTGGGTAACAACATCATTTTCACTACCAACGTTTATCCTTACTTTTGGCGGGGTATTGCCGCCGATGGCTCAATTTTGGCCCTCATTGCTGGGGTGATGATGTTAGTTTTTTTGCCCGCCAGGGAAAAATCCTGGGGCTGGATACCGATTATCATCGGCGTGGTGCTGGTGTTTTTTAGCAGTCGAGCGATCCTTAATCCCACTAGTCTGTGG
Organism: Synechocystis sp. PCC 6803 substr. PCC-P; assembly: GCF_000284455.1. Classification (GTDB taxonomy): domain Bacteria; phylum Cyanobacteriota; class Cyanobacteriia; order Cyanobacteriales; family Microcystaceae; genus Synechocystis. Next base: position 3,493,725 of record NC_017039.1, on the reverse strand, counting down.
GAATTTCTGCTTTCTTTTGTCTCCATGGCCGTTGGCTATAAATTGGCCAGCCAAGGTCGCCTGTAGAAATAGGTCTTGTTGGGGGTAGTAAAAGGCCATGGCCGCCTAGTGTTTAGTGGCCAAGTGATCGATATATTCCCAGCGTTTTCGAGGAAATCCTCCCGATCGCCAATTGGTTAGAGGGGAAAACGCTTCATTTGTTGCACCGCAATGCGAGCATTCCGTTTTAGTCGGGGGGAAAGGTGGGGCACCTGGGGAATTTGCCAAAGCAGATCCACCGTGCGCCGGAAAAGTCGGACTAAATCCCCCTCATCCAAACTGGTCTGGCGGCAGAGGTTTTCCCACTCCATGCCCAATGCCCACTGTTCCACCAAGCCCATAAAATCCACTTCCAACCAAAGGGGAATGGCGATCGCCCGTTGATTTTGAGCTTTGATCAATTTACGTCGTAGATCCCAGAGATTAAGCCGTTGCAAATGATCCGCCACCGTCATAGCCTGCCAGAGGGCAAGGGGAGGTTGAGGGTGTTTAAGGCAAAATAATAGGCCAAACAAATCATTACTGGGACGGAGAGCGGCCAACACTACAGGGGAAGGCTTGAAATCAGTCCAAGCATCGGAACGGGGAGTTTCCGTAATGAGGGCACTGGCGGCGGCGGCCAACTGTTCTGGTTCCAAATCGTTGAATTTGCCGGAAATCAGGGCCAAACCCAACCACAATTCATTTTCCCCCCTCAGGGTGGCGGCCACTTCCCCCAACAGTGTGGGGGTATATTCCTCCAGGGCTTCCATTTCCTGCAAAATGTCAATTAAGTCTAGGAACTCCTGCCAATAGTAGGATTGACGGGATTGTAGGCGATCATACTCCTGTTGTCGTTTGCTTAGGGTTTTACGTAGTTCTTGCCGTTGGTGGAACTGCTCCAAAAGTTTGCCGGGATGTTTTTGGCTAGCCAGGGGATGTACTGCCAACAGTTTTTCCACATGGTCTACCCTGGCCTGTTGTTCTACCAGTTCTGGGCTGGGTTCTAAGGGATAGGTTTGGGGGTCTAGGCCTGCGGCGATCGCCAATGTTTCCTCATCTCCCTTCACCGATTTACCGGGAGCCAAAAGTTCCGCTGGGGGCGGGGTTAAATGCTGCCATTGGGCTGGGGACAGATTACCAATGGGCACCGCATAAATATCCCCCACAGTGACATGATACCAACGGTTATCACTGCCCAGGCAGCACCATTGGGGCAAATTATGGGCGGGGGCCAGGGGGGCAACAATGACCGCTAAACGAGGTTGATGGATTTTGACGTGGCGACCTTTGAGATATAAAAGCTGACCCGGTGCCAGGGTTTTGAGTTGATCCTTTAACTGTTGCTTTCGTTCTTTTTCCGCCTGTTCTTCCAGAATTTTCAGCAACCTTTGTTCTTCCCGCAGTCGCCCCCGGAATTTTTCGTAACTGCGTAAATCCTTTTCCCCAATGCCTGCCAACTTAATATCCAATTGGGATAATTTTTTCACCGTTTCGGCGATCGCCACCTTAGTGGGTTCCAGGGCAAACTGGGCCAAGTATTCGGCAAAGCTCCGTTCCAGCAAACTTTTTACTTCTTCCAAATCATGTTTTTGCAACAGATTCAGCACCATGCCATAGGAAGGGGTAAACCAACTTTTTAACGGTTCCGCCTCCGCTAGAGCTAAGTAAGAGGCCTCATTGGCCCCTTCAAAGGGAGTTTGCACCGTAATTACATGGCCCTCCGTATCCATACCCCGCCGCCCAGCCCGCCCCGCAATTTGTAAAAATTCCGAAGGACTGAGCATGGCATGACCTTCATTGGTACGTTTGGATAGGGCAGAAATCACCGTGGTGCGAGCAGGCATATTAATCCCCGCCGAGAGGGTGGCTGTGGCAAATACCACTTTGATCAAGCCCTGCTCAAATAACTTTTCCACCAGGGTTTTCATATCTGGCAAAATGCCGGCGTGGTGCACCGCAATGCCCCGTAAAAGGGGTTCAATCTGCTCGAACCTAGTCATGGGAGAAGATTGGGCAATCCAACCCCAGAGTTTGAACATACCTTCTGGATCGATCGCCAACGCAGTCAAAAGTCTTTGGGCCGCTTCACTGTCCTGGGGATGATCCAAATAGGCAACGACCGCTTGGACTAAATCCGGCAAACCATTGGCCAAATCCCGTTCCAACTTCTGCCGCAGTAGGGGATTTTTGCCAAAGAAAAAATCCAGTAGTTGCAGTTGGATACTTTCCTGCTCCGCCGGTTCCACCAAAGATAAATCTTCCAGGGATTGGGCCGCCTGTTCACAGCCCCGCCGACTAAAAATTACATAGATTACCGGCAACAAATTCCGTTCCTGTAGCTGTTGCATCACCAACAGGGGATAGGGACAATCCTCCCGGCGCATGCGGCGATTTTTACCAGAACGGGTATTTTTATTCCCAGCCTTGGGCAATAGGCGAGTATTAACTCCCGTTTTTTTCTCATTCAACAGGGGAAATAAACCTTTGCGGGTGCTGTAGTGAAAGGTGAGGGGCACAGGACGGAAATCGGAATTGACCAGCACACAGGGGGGGGAATCATTACGTTGCTCTCCCTGGCGTAATACTTTCAGGGAAACCCCAGTGCGGACTTGATTAATCCATTCGGTCAACTGTTCCGGGTTGCCAATGGTGGCGGACAAACCCACCAGTTGAATGGTGCTGGGACAATAAATGATTGACTCTTCCCACACAGTGCCCCGACCCCGGTCGCTGATGTAATGGACTTCGTCAAACACCACTGTTTCCACGTCCTCCAAAGAAGTGCCTACTTCCCCAATGGGGGTTTCGTAGAGCATATTCCTAAAAATTTCCGTGGTCATTACCACCACCGGGGCATCGGCATTGATCACCGTATCACCGGTAATTAAGCCCACTAGTTGGGCCGCATTTTCTAGGCCTAACTTCTCTAATTTTTCCTGGAAATCCCGAATTTTTTGATTGGACAAGGCCTTCAAAGGCGTAGTATAAAAAACCCTTTTTCCCCTGGCAATGGCTCGATAGATGGCATATTCTCCGACTACCGTTTTACCGGAACCTGTGGGGGCACACACTACCACTGACTGGTCTTGGTCCAGGGCGGCGATCGCCTCTTGTTGGAAGTCATCCAAGGGAAAGGCGAATAGATCAGCAGGGTTAGCGTAGGCTAGGGTTTTCACAGATTTAGGCAAAAGGGTGATTAAGTTCCCATTTTATCTGGTTATCCTGGAGGCAATTCAAACCGGGTGCTTTCTGTCTGTGCTTAATTAGTTAGCAGGGCTATCAGCTTGGGGAGATTCTAAGCGTCCCCGGTCAGTAAAAATTTAATCTGTTAGTAACAATACAAAACAGTTTAAGTTGTTTGAACCTGTGTAATGGCAATGGATAAGGGATGGGGTCACTTTAATATTGGCGCCGTGACTATTAAAGCTTTAGGGAATAACTCAAGGAACTCTCGCTTAGAATCGAAATGACTTGGGCTCACCCGCAGGCGCTTGATTTTTTCAGAGCAGTGCATTAGGCTAATGGGCGAACTCCCGCTCTGATGAATCATTTCCATTATTGTCTTTCTGGGTTTTTGCGTGAAAAGCTGGATTTTGTTCTCTTTGTTGGCTCTAGTATTAGCCGGTTGTGGCCAGAGGGGAGGTTTACCCTGTGTGGAAACAGACCAAGGGATGGTAGAGCGCAGAGACGAACAATCTTCCCCTGGGCCTTTTGAAAACCTGGATGTAATGGTGGGGGTAGATGCCAGTGAGTCCATGGTGGGTTTTGTCAGTCAACCTGGTGGTCGCTATGGCCAGGCGATCGCCTCTTTGCACACCCTTTTGCAAAACAAAAATTTGCCCACTTCCTATTGGCGGGTGGGGAGCAATGAAAATATTAGTCAGGCCCAACCGATTTCTGCTAACCAATTTCTGGCCGCCAGTAAAGCGCCCTTTTATTGTCGTCGGGATCAGCCAATAGCGGATTATCCTTGTGTTTCCAGTACTTTGGGGCAACTTTATGAATTGGAAAGCCCGGCCGCCGGCACATCTAATAATCAAGGGGAAAGAAATGAAGGGAGTGAAGAGGATAGCAACACTTCCACCAATACCAGTGCTACCCGCAGTCTGAAAATTTTACTCACCGACCTAGAACCGGACGATGCCGCTGTGGGACAAATTTCTGGCCTGATCAGCAAAGAGTTAAACAATAATCCCAACTATAAAGCCGTGCTCTTGGGAGTTCGGAGTCAGTTCCGGGGCAATGTTTATTCTGCCAACGCTGGTTATCCCACTTTTGTTTACAACACCACTGGCCAGGACGTGGATCAAAAGGGCAGACCATTTTTTATCCTGATGACGGGGCCCCAGGAAACGGTGGATGAATTGGTAAGGGAATTCCGTCAGCTTCCCTTAGATGTCAATAAAGCCTTTCGGGCCTCCGCCTTTGAGCTTGGCCAAGCAGATACGGTGACTCTAGACAACAGTTCTTTAAAAGGCACTATTCAAGAATGCGTAATTGACATTGGTTCCATAGACCGTCAGAGGCCAAACCAAGACCAGGAAAAGGATTGGCTTATGGTCGAACAAACCAATTGTGGTGAAAATTCTGCTAGCCCTCTGCCACCGTTGGAGTTAAATATTCCTTCTAAAAGTACCGTTTCCCTCACTGGTGGAGAGCTAACCCCAGATCTTTTCAATGTGTCTGAACCCTTTTTGACGGTGAAAAAAGCAGAAATTGCTCAAAATCCCGGGGGAGAGAATGCCCGCCTTTTATTAACCGCTGTTTTTGATGGCAATCAGGTACCCCAGGGGCAAGGAAAATTAGTTTACGTCACCCTTGGCGATCGCCAATTGGATCAGGCAGTGTGGCGGGATTGGGATATGGACATTAGTAACCCGGACGGGGCCAGAACCCAAAATTTACTGCTTTTTGTATCGGGACTACGGGGGGCGGTGGCCAATAATCAAGATGCTGTTAAGTTTTGTCTCGGCTATAGCCACTATTAAATTGCTTAATCAAAATTTTTGCTAATCTTCACGTATTAGTTCGGCAGGATAGGGGTTATGAAAATTACGGAGATAGTGGCCCTGGTGGTTACAGTAGCGATCGCCACCATTGTCATTTTTGGGTTACAGCCATGGTTGCTAGGGGGAAGTGGACTGCCTTTGAGTTTATCCCGGGGTAACTTGGATAAATGGGCCGCAGAGATTTTATTCCCCACCCTTTACGTGGTTTATGTATTGGGAGCGCTGTTACTCCTATTCTGGATTGCTAAAGCCCTCAGCAGTGGCTTCACCAAGGCCCAGGACGTGCTCAGCACCGGCGGTCTTTGGTGGATTTTTGCCATTGTCCTCGGTGTAGTGACCATGTTGGCTCTAGTGGGTCTGAGTTTCCTTAACGGCTGGTTTGATGACAGCCGTAACCTAGAACCATTTTTCTGGCTACTGGGCTTCATCATTGTCGATGTCTTGTTAATTTTCTGGCTGCCCACGGCCCTAGCCACTCCCAAATCCATGCGCTACGTGCCACCGGGGTCAATGTTATTACGCAAAATTTATGGAGGTTAGAGGTTAAGCCATGCAAAAAATTTATGCCATCGGTGTGGGGGGCAGTGGAGCTAAATGCGTGGAAGCGGCCATTTTTCTCCATTCCCTGGGGCTGTACGGCGACAACTCCGAACTAAGAATTTTATTGGTCGATGCAGATACCTCTAACGGCAACTCTCAAAGAACTGGGGTCAACTTCCGTACCACCGACGATGCCCAAAAAGCTTTTGGCCAAGGGAAAAGCCCCTTAATGAGTGGACAATTTTTCCACTACGGCACCTGGAATCCCCTGGGGGACCAAGTTCATAACAACAACTTAGCAGGGGTTTTTAACAAACAAGCTTTGCGGGCCAGTGCTCCTCCCTTAGCAAAATTATTTGATGCCCTTTACAGTCCAGCGGAACAAACTGCCGATCTAGGAGTGGGGTTTCGGGGCCGGCCTCCCATCGGTTCAGCGGTGATGAGTCGTTTAGAACTGGATAGTCTCCAGCAAACCCAGGCTGGGGGATGGCAACAGCTATTTAATAATCTAACCACGGATTTAGGGGTAGGTCGGGGCAATGATGTGGTGGTGCATTTCTTTGGCAGTATCTTTGGGGGAACAGGAGCTTCCGGGGTTCCTACCCTGGCTAAACTAATTAGTAATCAGTTAAAACAGGACAATCTTCGAGTTCGTATTCACGCATCTTTGTTGTTACCGTACTTTGCCTTTGAACGTCCTGACGACGGCGATCAAACGGTGTTTGCCGAAACTCGCTTTTTTGCCCTCAATACCCAAGCGGCATTGCAATACTTAACGGAGCAGTCCCAAGGCTGTTTTGATAGTGTGTACTTGATTGGGGACAATGCCCAAACTAGGTATGATTCCCACACTGGGGGCAAAAATCAGGAAAATGGGGCCCATTTTGTCGAACTGTACGCCGCCCTGGCCGCTAACCATGGTTTCGATCAACCCATGGGGGAAACGGTGGCCCACTACATCAGTCGGGGGGATATCAATAGTCTGATTTGGACGGACTTGCCGGATGACGAAATCGCTAAATTAGCCCTCAGTAAGGGAGTGCGCTTTGCCTACGCTTGGTTCTATAACTTTTCCTTGGAGTTGGAAGCGGCCCGGAAGTTGGGAGGTAAAAAGTTTGCGAAGGGTGCTCCTTGGTTCCAACACTTTTTTGCTCTTAGGGCAGGGGAAGAGGATAAACCCCTGGTGGACAATGCCCAGGAAGTGGCCAAAAATGATCTACTCACAGCCTGGGCCAAGAAGTTTTTGCAATGGGCCCAACAGGTTTCCTCTGCCCATGTCAATGGCGAGCAACTTTTTCAGCTCAAACATTTGGACGATCTGAAACAAAACCCCGGTTATCGTGAACATCTCCACCAATTAATTATTGATAAGGAGAAAAGTCAAGCGGCGCAAAGTGGCGATCGCCTGGACACAATCAAGAACCGTTTAGCAGATGAGGGCAAAAGTTATGATAAAGGCGTTTTTGGCTTAGCCCATGCCCTGTTTGATTTACTTTAGTCCGCTTTACGTTCATTTAACTGTGAATCAGCTTTTTGACCTAGGCTAATTGCACCCTATTTTTCCCTTCCCCCAGCTTTATTTTTAATTGCCTGACTAACCATGACTAACCAACCCCTACTTCCCAAAACTAATCAAGATTTTGCTGGTGGCGCTGCTCCAGGGGAATGGATCGCCGAGGGAGTGGGATTGTTTAACCGCTTGGGTAATAGTTTGGAGTTTGAAGCAGGAGCCTACCGGGAAGTAAATTCTATCCCTAGTCCTTGGTCTCGGCCGTTGCAATTAATTTCGGCTTTTCGCAACCGACAATACCCCAGTCGGGATTGGTTAATTGAGCAATATCGAGGTTTATTAACGGCTTTAGCCCTGGCGGAAAATTTAAATCTTAAGATCACTGCCACCCAGGTGCGGCTCAAGGATTATCAAGATAAGGAATTTGCCCGCTGTCTTTGGAAATTGCGCCCCAACGATAAAGATAATGTGTTGGCCATGGTTCCCCCCGATGGTCCCTGGGCGGAGTTGTATTTGTTTGAACTGGACGGCGTGGCGATCGGTATGACTAGTCCGGCCACCATTGTTTGCCCCACGGGTTATTTTCCTGAGCATTTAAGTCGCCGTATTGCGTGGATAAAAAATGGCTTTTTCACTAATCCCATTGGCAATGGTTTGGCTCCCAATCAAAAGGAGGTGTTGTTGCCTTGGTTGGAAAATTTGAAGGGTAATTTGATGCGTAATCCCCAAAATGAGGATTTGGCGGGACGGGTTTCGGGGATGATTGACGACTATATCCAAGATTTGGGGGTCACCACCAGTAATGTCTTTCAACCTACTACAAAAAATTTACCGTTTGGTATTCCTTTAGCTCCACCTCCGTTGAATGCTTTATATCCAGCGGAGGCGGTACAAAATCCTTCCAATGTGAGGGTAATTGCTTCAGCCAGTCGCAATCCCAGTAAGCAACTTTATATTCTTGATCCAGTACAACTACCAGGACTGTTAGGTAAACAACCCCAGGAAATTAATGTTATTGACGCGTCCCCTCTGCTCAATTTTGATCCTAATCTTCACCGGCGTTCCGATGCCATTTTTGCTACCCCGGCGGATATTTTCCAAGATAATCTTTATTTCCACAAAACAAAGGGTTTGTTACCGGGCACTTGGTTAGACCAAAAGCTAAATCTGGATAATCTGACCATTCTGTTACCCTTTAAGCCCTTTCTGCGGGAATATTTCAGCAGTGAAGATTTGGAAAAACAGGTGGAGTTAGCCCCGGTTTCCACTCCTGAAGGCCCGGGGGTACGGATTTCGCTGACGGTGCAAATATCAGGATTTGAGCGGCCTGTGGCCTATACAATGTCCCAGGAATATCCCCTCAAGGCGGAAAATGAAATTAAGCAGGATTTTCCCACCTTGGCGCTTTGGCCCAATGTGCCTCCCAGTTTATGGAAAGAATATTTCTTGCTAGTGGAAACCACGGAAGAGTATGGTGAGTTAGCTTTTCGGGTGGATCAGCCCACTCCCAATGCCCAAGCGGAAAATCGACGATCGGGTCAGGAAAGTTATCAGTACTGGAAATGTGATGCCTACCCCGATGTCCTCCTGGCGATTGATAAAAATGCCCAGCCGCTTGGTCTTATTCCTCTGCGGATACCCAAAGCCCAGGGCGGAAATGCCACCACTTGGACGGTGGGATTAGATTTCGGCACGTCATTTACCAATGTTTACGTGCGGAAAGGCTCTAGCGGTACTCCAGAAAGGTTGCAACTCCAAACTAATTTGCTGAAAATCACCCACAGTTTGGAAGATATTCAAACAGTAATTTATCGAGAATTTTTCATTCCTGATCTGCTTTTACCGGAAGGTAATAATCCTCCCATGCTAGCAATGCTAACCACCAGGGGATGGCAAGAAATAGATGGAGATATTCCAGAGCTTGTGGTAGATGGTCGAATATATTTTCCTCGGCTCGATAAATATGAACTCAATAAAGAGTTTATTAAAACAAACATTAAATGGGAAAAAGTACAGCATCAGCGTCCATTTTTATCACAACTGGCACGCATGATTGCTGCCCAAGCGGCATGGCAAGAAGTTCGAGAAGTAAAATGGTCCATTTCTTATCCATCTGCTTTTTCCACGATGGATCTCAATCGTTACCAGATTACTTGGAAGCGTGTACTAGACCAGTTGAATTTAGTCAGTGGACAAAATCACATCGTAGATGACAGAGGACTAAGAACTGAAAGCGTTGCTTTTGCACAATTTTTTGCCGATATTCTCAAAAAGAATCTCATTAACACAACTTGTATTGATATTGGAGGCGGCACATCAGATATTTCAATTTGGCAAGATAACAATTTAATACATCAAGTTTCGGTGCCATTTGCTGGAAGAAATATCTTTCACCGCATTTTAGAAAGTAATCTTAATTTTACTGATGAAATTTTTGGTTTGCCGCCAGAAGCTGCTCGTAATGTTGCGAAAGTATTAAGTGGTAATAACTTTGATTCTGCCCTTGATACTTATATGAGAAGTAATGCAGAAAGAATTTTATCGGAAGGTTATGCTATCAACTGCGACAAGCGGAGAAATCGTGAATTCAGAACGCTAATTAGTTTTGCTGTCGGAGGTCTATTTCACTATGTTGGACTAATCCAAAGAATACTACACGTACAAAATAAGCATTTCACGGATGGAATAGCAACTACTTTTCTCTTTGGTGGCAATGGTTCTCGATTTCTACATTGGCTAACTCCAACAGGTGAATTTTCAGAATCATCGGAAGTAAATATTCTTTTTCAGGGACTTTTAACAAAAGCATCTGGGCTATCATACAATCCAGAGGTTTCTACGCTATCTGAATATCCCAAAGAAGAAGTGTGTGGAGGGTTAGTTGTTCCAGAAGATGGAGAAAAGCTTCAGGGCATTGCAACTAACCAGAAAACTTATCCTTTTCTAGGGGAGTCTTGCACAATCAATGGTAAGGATTATGGATCTGAAGATTTATTACAAACTGATGATGAGTGGGAAGAAATAAATCAGTTTGAAATTGCGTCTTTTTCCCAATTAGAAAATTATATTAAAAATTTTAATCAGACAGTCAAAGAATTAGGAATAAATGAAGTTGATATATTGAGAAATTTTGATGGATCTGGACTTTATCAGTTGAGCAATGACGATCAAGTAATTTTGAAATCTCGTATTAAGAAAGCTTGTCTTCGGAAACATGGCCCAGTATCTGAATTTGAAGCAGAGCCAACTTTTTTAATCGTACTTAAATGTTTTATTGATTTAATTGCAGATAAGTGGTCTAAATCTTAAATATAATTGATAGTCTCATAGAATTTAAATTAGGTAAAAAATCAAACTCATGGAATTTTTTAAACTTATATCAGAACAGTCGTGGATATCAATCTCCATTACCGCTTCAATACTTGCCTTCATATTTTCAATGGTTAGTATTGCTATTAGTATTTTAAATAACAAAAAAATGCGTGGATTTTCATCAGACTTCAGAAAAGTCAAAAAAATCAGTGAAACCGTAGAAACACAAGGAAAAAAAATACTTTTGAATACTTCCGATATCAATCAAGTGCAACAACAACTAAATGTATTAAGTAATCAAATTCAAAAATATAAAGAAAAAAATATTACTTTACACACAAAGGTAGCCGACCTGAGCAGTCAGTTAAATTATTTAAATTCAGTCAATCGATACCACGACAATCGGCCAAAAAGCTTTAATGTAAATGAACTTCAAGTAGGGGAAATAGAGCAACAAAAAGAACAAATTGATCAAGTAAAAATTATTCTTGAGCAGTACGCACAACTAAATGTCGATTATTTCAATCATCCTAACTTTATTCCTGTTGAGCTAACAGAAGAATCTAAAGACAATAGACGAGCTATTGATGGGGAACCAATTATAGAGTTTAAGTCAATTTCAGATAAAGCCAATGCTATTTACCTTATTTTTCAATTCAATAATCAGTTCTACTTAATTCCCAATGCTACCATGCCGAAAATATCAAGATTAATTAAACTAAATAATGATAGTAGAATATTTGAAATGAATGCCGTATCAGATAGATTTGAACTCAAGTTTCCTGCTCATTTAGAGTTAATTAAAGAAAATCATTGGAAGCTAACTTCAAAAGGGAGTTTTGGCGACAAATAAATGAATTTATGAATAGACTGAGAAATTTTGCAATTGTTTTTATTGTTGTAATAATTCGGAGCATTAGTCCAGTTTATGCTCAGCAAAATAATCCTTGTCCAGCAATGAGGGATTATCAGATGTCATTTTCTGATTTTAATTTGGACGTTTACGATATTCCCAATATTAATGGTGAAATTATTGCCGAAATTCCCGCTGGCAGAAGATTTGCTTTGTCTGACATCTATGCCAAATTTTATGACGGTTTTTGCTGGTATAAAATTGTCACTTTTTCTGTAGATGAAAGGGGCTGGATTGGTTTACGAACAAAGGAAAGTCAAGTTAATAATACCCCTTACTATCCAGACGAGTCGACCAGTCCAACCATTGCGCCGACGCCAACCCCCACAGTAAATTCGGGTAGGGCAGAAACCACCACTGAAATTGGTGTTCAGAAAAGCCAAGACTTGATAATTCTGATTTATTTGTTTATTGCTGGCACCATAGGTTTGAGTATCGTCGTCGGCAAGTTGGCAGTTGACTTGTTGAATGCTTTTTCAACTAAGCCTAGTAAAAATAAATCTCTCCAACAAATGGGAAGCAAAACTTTAAAAAAAATTACCGCTTCTAGGCTTACTAGGGGTGCAAAACGCAAAGTTATTAATGTTACCCAAACTGATATTGTTTTACCAGGTGAAAATCAACCGAATACACCAGATTCGATTATCGAGGCAGATGTTTATAATTATTTTTTAGAAAATAATTGTATCGATGCCAAAGGCCATGCAATAAGCAATGAAGAACAAGCTATAGATGCCTTAGTAGAAGTAGAAAATACCGAAAAATCAACCCAATCTTTTGGCCTCAGCTTAGAATATTGCATCACTAATTTTAACCAGGGCAATAAGAATTTTTTTGATGATCAATCCCAGTTCCAATACCTTAAGCCCACAGAAAGTGTTATCCATGGCAAGGCAGGCAATCTTAGTCTTGGCGATCGCCAGGAATTTGAAGAAGGAGAAAGGAGCCAAGCTTCCTATTTGGCCTTTACCATTGGGGAAGAAATTTGGTTAATTCCGAATCTAATGCTCAGCCGCTGGCAAAGACTACTGACTAACAGTTCCTTTTTTGACAGCTATGGCAATTTACAAAACCCTAACCTAGTCAAGCCCGCTAAACTTCTCCTAGTCGGCGATCGCCGTTGGCAAATAGTCGAAAAAGGCGTGTTTAATTAAAATCATTAACAGTAAGAGATAAATTAAACAACATGGCTGGCAATCAACCGGATAAATTAAATCAAGCTAAGCTGATTCAGTTGGAAAAAAATCAACTTAAGTTACAACAGGAGTTTGCGGCCCTACGATTTTTTCAAGCACAAAAAAATAATGAAGTTCAGACCCAGAGTAATGCTGACTTAATCAAAGAAATAGAAGTCCTTAAACAAAAAATCAGTCAAATTGAGACTGTAGTTAGCCGACCCACTGCCTTTCCCGCCGATGCCTATCCCCATTTAATAGTTGAACAACCCCCTCCTCTATTAGATTTACCCATCAGTAAAATTATTGACATTTATCACGAAACTCCCCAAATATTAGAAGTTTATTGTCAGCGGGTTTCTCTGTTAATTGACCAAGAAGATGTTCTAGAAAAAAATAATGTTGGTAACTTTTGGGTAATGCAACTCAAAAACCAAGGATTTTATCTATTTCCTCGTCCCGAATCCTTTAGCCATTTTAGTTCCCTGGCTAGCTTCGCCAAACTATTTAAAGCAACTAATGAAAACCCAGGGAAGAATTATCAATTTACTCTACAAGCACCGGCAAAATTGGACGTTTTAAAAATTGGTGAAAAATGGAAATTACTCAAAGCAGGCAAGATAGTTTTTGGTCAAAGTCCATTGGAATATGCTTGGCAACGGGAAATCACCACTGTGCGAACGGAATATGAAAAGTTCAATAAACTCTTAGATACTAGGGGAAGTGCGGGGTTAGATTTCACCTTAATTACCCAATATTGGCAACAATCATTAATGCATAAATATGGTGAATTAGTCACCTTAGCAATTAATACCTGTATGCCGATCGCCTATGCTATTTATAAAGGCCCCATGTTAGTGCCGTGCCAAATTTTATTGGGAGCTAATCCTTTGGTGGTGCCGGGTTGGGACCGGGGAATACCCTGGGATACGTCCATCTATTCCCAATTCCATAGCAAATTGAACAAAGATTATCTCCGTACCACCGCTGACCATCCCCTGTTACCCAATCAAATTTATCTGCGGGAAAGTAATGGCAAAACCCACCATACTTGGGCGATCGCTAAAAGTTATGAAGAGGCAACAGCAATTGTGCAAAGGCTAAATGGTCATTGGATTTCTTTAGATTAAAACCCTATTTAACTTCCGAATAACTACAAAGCTTTAAGTTTAAAATTAGCATCATTGAAGATAATCAAATTTGTTTGCAATTACAAATAATCATTGACGATAGACATAGCAGACCACTTATTGAGAATCGCCATCCCTACCATTGCTCCCAATAAATTAAGACACTGATAACGGAGGAGTAAACGCTTCAATTTTTCATTCCATCTCCTCGTTTGGCCAAAGCCCGCAGACGATCGCAGTCTAATAATTGGATCTCGGCTCCCTTGACGGCAATTAAATCTTCATTTTTTAATTGGTAGAAAGCTCTAGAAAGGGTGGCGGGAATAGTTCCTAATTGGGCGGCCAGTTGGCTTTTGGGTAAATCCAAAGTCACCCATAGAGATAATACCTCCACCGTTCCAGTGTCCACTCCCCCTAGCCGGAGCAGATAGCTAGCTAACCGTTGGGGCACATCTTTGAAGGATAATTCTTCGATTACAGCGGTTAAATGGCGCAGATGGCGAGATAGGCTGGACAACATATTCAAAGCCAGGGTGGGATGCTGGGCTAACATTTCTAAAAAAGGAGAACGTGGGAAAAAAATCATTTCTGCCTGGTCCAAAGTGGCCGCTGAAGCTGGAAAAGGAAGATTATCAAACACTGCTATTTCAGCAAAATGTTCTCCTCGATGAAAAATTCGCAAAATTTGCTCCTTTCCCCCTGGCGCAATTTTATAAATCTTGACCCGCCCGGATCGGACAATGAAAAATCCCTTCGGTTTATCCCCCTCTTTGAAAACCACATCCCCCTTGCCATAGCTTTTGACCTGGGCGATCGCCGTGATCATTTCCAGGTGATGGGAATCAATATTCTGAAACATCAGGGTTTTACTAAGCCAAAGGGCCAGATCCGGAGCAACAGTCATGGGATTTAGGAATTAAGAGCTTAATAATTTTTAATGATTTTTAATAACTTCTCGGGTTTTTGTCGTGACCATAATATTCACTAAATTTGTCAGTACTATTGACTAGGGTAACAGATGGCGTAAATTTTCTTGGCCATGGCTAATTTTAGTCAAATGAGTTTTGGGAAACCGTTGCCGTTGCCAGCATTGATGGCTCTTCCGGTTTGTGCCTATGCCCCTAGGTCTAGGGTTAGAATCCATAAATATCAGCTTCTGACTCCTAAAAACTTTAGATTTTCTCAAGGTTATTTTTGACTTAAGTCAAGGAAAAAATAAGGATAACTCATCTAAAGTAAAAGCAATTAAAACAGGAATGAATCTACCGAATCAGTGGAAATTTATTTCTAAAGAATTGTTAATTAATCGCCATTTTTTCATTCTTTGTGTATGGCAAATTCAACCTTTGATCTCCCGATCGCCACACCACCCCGGACTAAATCCTTCGGACTGCCTGCCTGGTTGGTACTGGTTTGCGTAGTTACTTTTTCTGTGCTCCTGGGGGCAGGGGCTGCTATCTATAAAAATGCTCCCCCCATTCCCGTCACGATGGTTTCTCCCCAACAGGAGATCGTTATGACCCAAGCAGAAGTGCAACGGGGCCAAGCAACTTACCTGGCCCGGGGGGGACAACATATTGGTAGTGTGTGGGGCCATGGCAGTTACCTTGCTCCCGATTGGACGGCGGATGTGTTGCACCGTTGGGGGCTGGCTACGGCCGGTGTGCTCTACGATGGCGATGCAAATTTTAGCCAAACGGATTTGGAAGCATTGCCACCAGTGGCACAGGCCCAACTCCAGGCAGAAGTGAAACAGGAGTTTAAACCTAACCGTTACGATCCAGAAACGGGGATTTTAAGCCTAACCAATGCCCAAACCCAGGGTTTAGCTCAGGTTTTTGATGATTATCAAGCTCTTTTGCTGAACGGCTCAGCTATTCACTCCATTCCGAGGGATTGGTTCCCAGAAGCTGGCGATCGCCATGACGTGACGGCCTTTTTTGCCTGGACTGCTTGGACTGCGGCGGCTAATCGCCCCAATTCTCCCCTGTCCTATACAGCCAACTGGCCCCACGATGATCTGATTGGCAACCAAGCCCCTGGTCAATTTATTGTCTGGTCCATTGTGTCGGTGATTGTCCTGATTGCGGCGATCGCCTTGTTCCTATTTGTGTATTTAACCCAAGAAGATGCGGAAGAAGTGCAGGCAGTGGCAGAACGACCAGCCCTCCGTCTAGCCACTCCGAGCCAAAGGATAACCACTCTGTTTTTTGGGGTGGCCATGGCTTTATTTGGAGTCCAGCTATTAATGGGGATGGTGACAGCCCATTACGCTGTGGAAGGGGAAGGATTTTACGGCATTCCCCTCCAGCAATATTTACCCTATGCGGCTTCCCGCACCTGGCATTTACAATTGGCAGTATTTTGGATCGCCACCTGTTGGTTAGCGGCGGGATTATATTTTGCCCCTCGCTTTGGCAAACATGAACCCAAGGGCCAGGCGATCGGCAATGGCATACTTTTAGCAGCTTTAACCCTCGTCGTCGTTGGTTCCCTCGTCGGGGCCTGGTTCGGCATCCAAGGTTACCTGGGCAACGATCAGAGTTTTTGGTTCGGTCACCAAGGCTATGAATATGTGGAATTGGGTCGGCTCTGGCAATTACTGCTCATCGGCGGCATGGTTTTCTGGCTCTGGCTAATGTTCCGAGCCCTGCGACCAGCCCTGAAAGCGGAGGGGAACAAAACCGGCCTAAATCACTTTTTCCTCTACAGTGCCATCACCATTCCCCTGTTCTATGCATCCGGGTTAATGTACACCAATCACACCCCCATCAGTGTGGCGGAATATTGGCGTTGGTGGGTAGTCCATCTCTGGGTGGAAGGCTTTTTTGAAGTGTTTGCCACGGTGGCGATCGCCTATCTATGTAGTGAATTAGGTTTCTTGAAACGCTCTGCGGCCCTGCGCGCAACCTATTTGACCACCATTTTGTACCTGGGTAGCGGGGTGATTGGTACTCTCCATCATCTCTATTTTGCTGGGACTCCGGTATTTATCGCCGCCATGGGAGCGGTGGCTTCCGCTCTGGAAGTGGTTCCTTTGACCCTAATTGGTTTTGAAGTGGTCAAATCCCTCAAACTCTCCCAGGAAGCCCAAGGTTTTTACCGTATGCCGCTGAAATTTTTCATTGCCACCTGTGTCTGGAACCTAGTGGGGGCAGGGGTTTTTGGTTTCCTGATCAATCCCCCCATTGTCCTCTACTATTCCCAGGGCATTAACACCACCCCCATCCATGCCCATTCTGCCCTCTTCGGCGTTTACGGTTCCCTGGCGATCGCCTTGATGCTGTTTGCCCTGCGGGAAATTACCCCCGACCAATTCTGGAATGAAAAGAAATTTAACTTTGCTTTCTGGTGGATCAATGGCGGCTTAGTAACCATGCTAGTCACGGGGCTGATTCCCAATGGCTTCTATCAACTGATGCAATCCATTAACCATGGCACTTGGTACGCCCGCAGTGCGGAGGTAATTGGTTCCAGTTGGATGCAGGGCACTGTTTGGTTGCGGATTCCCGGCGACTTGATCTTTGCTGTGGGGGCAATAGTGTTACTCTATGGCGTTGGCCAGGCCATCTGGGGCATTTTTCAACAACCCACCCAACCCCAACCGTTGGATGAAGTACAGGTGGAAACGCCTGCGACTTAATTGCTCTCCAATCCTAAAAATTGTTTAAAAAGTCCCCTGGCTCACCAAGTTGGGGGACAATTAACTCAAAATTTCCCAGTATTGCGACAGCTTTTGGGAAAAAAATTAGGTTAATAATTGCCAATATGGAAAAAAGGCGATCGCCGTGGAAATTAATTGGTCTTGGCAACGGTTTAATGATATTTCTGGGGAAGCAATGCACGAAATGCTTGCCCTACGGCAGGAAGTGTTTGTGGTAGAGCAGGGATGTTTATATCTAGACGCTGACGGGTTGGATAAACAATCATGGCACCTGTTTGGTCGCACCAATGATCAACAATTAGTGGCCTACGCACGACTGAATTTTCCCAATACCAGATACCCGGAACCATCTTTCGGTCGGGTGCTCACAAGTAAAGCAATAAGGGGAATGGGCGCTGGCAGGAAGATTGTCGCAGCCTGCATCCAGAAAAGCTTGCGGGAGTATCCAAACTTAGATCTGCAGATTTCAGCCCAGGCTCACCTTACCGAGTTTTATGCAGAATTTGGTTTTACAAAGGTTGGTGATCCCTATGATGACCACGGTATAGAACACATCAGTATGATTTTCCGTGTTCCGCCCAATGGGTGACCAATAGGACAATGCCTTTTAGTTACAATTGCTTATTACTGTTCTGGAAAAAGCCTTCCAGGAGGAGGCTTATGATGGGAACTACAAAGGCGAACTGTCCTAACACAAATATTTGTATTGCGGTAAATTAGTATTGCATAGGGCTTTTCCTGAAATTGCCTATTCCCAGGCTAAAATTCAAAGGATGAAAACAGACAAATGGTTTTACGAGTTATTTTTATCCCAGCCGGGGATGATGGCGGAGTTGGTGCCAGGCATTGAGCCGGAGTGGGAGTTTGTTTACAGTGCCCCGGTGGTGAAGGAAAAAGAGTTTCGCCTGGACGGGGTGTTTATGCCGGTGTCGGAGGATCCCCTAGTGCCCATAATTTTTGCTGAAGCCCAAATGCAGGCGGATGAGCAATTTTATGGACGTTATTTTGCGCAGCTATTCGTTTACCTTTACCAGTACAGGGTTAGCCGTGACTGGCGGGGACTAATGATTTTGCAGAGCCGGGAGCAACGATTGGGGAATGATTTGCCCTATCGGGATTTGTTGGCCCAGCGGGTGACTAGACTTTACCTAAGTGATTTGAGGACAGGGGAGGCATCAAGCCCTAATTTAGCTTTGTTGCAACTTTTGGTTGCGGACAAAAATAAAACCCTGGAACTGAGCAAGGGGTTATTAAGATCAGCACCGACTGACAATGAGTTTCAACGGCGGCTCAGTTTGATTGAGACTATACTGGCCAACAAGTTCCCTGACTTAACCAAGGAGATCATTATGCAAATGCTGGATCTGAAACAAATGGACATTACCAAGTCTCTGTTCTATCAAGAGATAATTCAGGAGGGACTTGAGGAAGGTCGCCAAAGAGGACTTGAAGAAGGTCGTCAAGAAGGTATTCAGGAGGGACTTGAGGAAGGTCGTCAGGAGGGGGAGGCTAATTTGATCGTGCGGCTGTTAACTAGGCGGCTGGGGGAATTATCTAATGAGCAGATTGGCCAAATTAGGGAGCTTGCTGTGCCTCAGTTGGAGGAGCTTGGGGAGGCATTGCTGGATTTCACCACCATGGCGGATTTGGAACAGTTTTTGGCTAATTTATATTAGGGATTGGGGAAAAAGCTAAACTTGATGACGCCGGCGGCCGTAGCTCCGGTAATAGCGATAATTAAAAGTCCAAATTTGGCGGTTTTGACTGTCTTCCAGTTTTCCCACTCTGTCGTCTAGGGAATTTAGTTTTTCTTCTACTCTGGCTTGGGAAACTTTGATGGTAGTCAGGTCAGACTCTATGCGCTCCAACCGGCTGTCAATCTTTGTCAGGATTGCTTCAAGGTCATTGTCGATGATAGTGGTCATGGGGCAACCTAAGCAAAAGAAGAATTTGACGGGACATGATCCATTGATTCCTATTTTACAAAAAAGGCTTCCGAAGGAGGGGCGGAATCGATGCCTTTCCCCCGGAAGGTGATCGCTGGAGGCGAAATCTATTTGCTGGCTCTGGGCCCGGATGAAGCGGCTGGGGCCCTAGGTTCCCGCAAAGTTTGGGCAAACCCTTCGGTGGCGTTGGGTTTGAGCACCAGACTTTTGGCTGGCTTGGGGATAACCACAGTGGTATTGACTTTTTCGGCCATGGCCAAGCTAGGACTCAAGGTAATTGCCAGACTAAGGGAAAAAATAAATAGGCGCATGGTGATACCTCCGAGCCGAAGCTAGGGATGCTCCATACGCACTCTCTCCCGGCGATCGGCTAGCAATTAATTGGTGGTAAAGGTGGCGGTAACAGGGCCAACAGGCAATTCTTTGGGCCAGGGCAAAACAAAACGGCGTTTATTGCCGGCTAGTATGTTCTCCCCAATGACCCCTTTCAGTTGTTCATCCCCACTTAAAGTGACAGTTTTTCCCTCTGAAGTCAGATTGACTGTCAAACCCCTGAGTAGTTGATGGGC
The DNA here is from genome assembly GCF_000284455.1 of Synechocystis sp. PCC 6803 substr. PCC-P. Lineage (GTDB taxonomy): Bacteria > Cyanobacteriota > Cyanobacteriia > Cyanobacteriales > Microcystaceae > Synechocystis. The sequence continues at coordinate 3,473,936 of NC_017039.1, read as the reverse complement.
AGTTCCTTGATTCTCGAAATTAAGTACTAACTTCTGGGAACCATCTTCTGTAGTTGAGGGCTCGGCACCTTCTAGAAACACTTTGGGAGAGGCATTAGGAGGGGTAACATAGATCGTGCCCACATACCTAAATAGAACCTTGATGTCAGCAACTCTACGGTCGGTCGGCATATCAACTGTTGGCTGAAGATCATCAATGGGCACTTGTTCGGCAATAATCCTATAAGGGAGTTCCTGCGCCGGAGTGGGATTGCCTACCCAAACAACCCTTACTGCCTGCACTTGATTGGGCCTGAGAATCACCTGGGGGGGATAAAGAACAAAATTTTCCTCTTCTATAGGTAGTTCCTCCACTCCATCTATAGACATCTTCCGGCCAGCAACACTAAGTTGAACGGCTACGGGCTGGGTGCCAGTGCTTTGGAGCAGGAATGAGCGGCTTGCTCCGCCCCCGACGGGGCTTAATCTCATTTCCATAGGGGATAATTGGAAAGAGGGAGAAGCGTCTACCCTTGTCGGTAGTGTCAGATTGAAAACAATACTTCCTAGCAAGCTACACGCAAGAGCAGGTAGGGCAGACATCTGACTAGAACGTTGATAAGAAATCCTCACTACAACTACCCTCCGATAAAAGTAGGCGTCCGACAACATTTCAGCTTAGCTAAACTTCGTGCGAACGCCAATTCCCTTAATTTAACTATTTATTTGTCAATGTGAAAGTAAGGGTATCTGAATAAGTACCAGCAGGCTTACTAACAACTTGCTCTTCTGCGATTGCAATTTTAACATCGCGGTCACAACCAGTAGCATCAGAACAATCTGGTATGTCAGCCGATGGAGTTTCCATATCTCCTACACCAGCAGCAAGTGTTTTATCTGACCCGTTATAGTTGATAGTGTAGATAATGGTATCGCCAGCATCCGGATGTTTAAGCACTCCCCCAGCCGCACTTGCCGTAACTCCATTAGCCGAACTCACTGACACAGTAAAACCCAAATAACTGTTAGATTTGACGTTGACATTTCCGATAGAAGTCAACGTTAATTCCCCGTTGTTAGTAAGAACAATAGCCTTCCCTTCAGTCTCTTTGGAGGGGGACCAAGTCAAAGTCTCCATCTCAGGATTATTAGCAAATACATTAGCACCTTCAGCAAAAGCGGAAGAGCCAAAACCGACTAGGGAAGTCAGAACTAAACCAGAAGCTAGAAGAACTTGATTGAATTTAGTGAACATAATTTGTCGCCTCCTTCCCGTGGCCTCGTGGGTGGTAACTCGATGTATCGCTCGTCGGTCTTGGGAAATGAATGTTGTTTTTTTCTTTACTTCTTTATTGTAGGGAAATGACAATTTGTGCGTATTGGCACTAATACTGGACTTTCACTAAATTTGAATTTTTTACTGCTCCGTAGAAATACGATTTTTTGTAACAAAAACCACACAAATCGAGAAATGTATTGTCCCTAATCACTCAATGGTTGTGACCCAGATCACAACTGTTGTGTATCTAGATCAAGATAGGGTTTTCCTGAAAAAGAAAGCTGTTTACGTCAATTCTGAATAGTTTCTTGAGAGGGTGATTGTGAAGTTGTGTTAATCAAGCTCTGGTTACTGTCCTTATTCCTCTTCGGGATGTTGACGCTTAGAATATTGACCAACGTTTAAAAGTCCATACCGTGAAACTTTATCTAGACACCAGCGTGTTGAATCGGGTTTTTGACGATCAAACCCAGGCAAGGATTGCCTTAAAGACCCAAGCTCTGAGGATGATTTTGCAACTGGTGGAAACAGAAGAGGTCGAATTTCTCAACTCGGCAGTCTTAGAGTTTGAAGCTCAGAAAAATCCCTATCCGCCAAGACAACGTTGGGTACAGCAGTGTTTAGCCCTAGCCAAAGCCTATGTGCCCATGGATGAAGAGATTGTGGCTAGGGGGCAATCCTTAGAGCAAATGGGAGTGAAATCCATTGATGCCTTGCACATGGCCAGCGCAGAAAAGGGTGGATGTGATTATTTTTTAGCCTGTGATGATCGATTGCTCCGTCGTTATCATGGAAAAGTCAAAGCCCTAAATCCAGTAAGCTTCATTTTATTATTAACAGAGGGAGAGCGATGAATCTCAAGATCCCCAAGGAACAAGATGTGGTAGAAGAAGCCTTACTAATTCTGGAACAGAAACTTCCCCCATCAAAACTGGCTCTATTGCTTTCCCGATGGCAATCAGATCAGGGAGATTATTTAAAAACGCGGGACGAACTGTTCAAATGTGAAACGGTAGAATCGTTGGCCACAGATATTTTAGAGTTTGAGGCCCGACGAGCATCTTCCCAACAAGCTGAAACATAGGCCAAAGCCTGTTGAATATCCTCCTCTTCCAACTCTGGAAATTCCTGGTAGAGTTAGTTCATGGCGGTCTGGATAGGTAGCAAGTAAATCGATTACCCTTTTCACTGTCAAACGTTGTCCCCGAATACAGGGTTGACCATTCATTTGATTGGGGTTGATGGTGATCCGTTCAAGTTTCATGGGGATAACCCGTTTCTGAGCCGACGGGATTAGGCAGATCCGCCCACCAAATTTCGCCCCGATACATTACCAGTCCTCGGAGGGCAGAGACAAAAATTGCATCCCGGCCATAATTGGATCTAGAGCAGAAGTTTCTTCGGCATAAACTTGATTCAGCCTCTGCAAAATTTCTCCCCTTCTATACTTCTCCAAGTGGGCCTTCAGCGCATTTGTATAAAGCTCACTACGGGACAAACCCAATTGCTGAGCGAGGGCCTCTGCCTCATGAAAAACCGAATCTGGAAGGGAAATTGCTGTTTTTATTTGCATTTAGCCAATCTGACAGGGCACTCTACACTCTAGTTATACCTTAGTCAGACCGTAATCCTGCCAGGGGACATAATTAGGCAATCAGTTAACAGCCTGTTTTAAAAGCCCCCCTGACCCCCCAAATTTGGGGGGAAACTGAGTGAAAGTCCCCAACAACAAGTCAACATTCTTGTGCCAGGATTAGGGAATGTCTCCCTAGCGTCCCACTTTGTCACGGGGAAAGAACTTTTGGCATCAAAACCCCGCCGTTACCTAACCATCCATGGAATTTGACCCCGATTCCCTCGTTTTTAATGCCAGGTATGACCTGTTTCAGCTTTTGGTGAATCACTTTAACGTCATTGCCTGCCTGTATCCCCGTTTGTTTGCCGTATCCGTCGCCCGCATTTCCTCTCAACGACCAAACAAAAAGAAAGTCAAAATTTTTACCCTACAAAGCGAAGCCCTAACCTACTTTGAACAACAGCCAGAGCCATTGGTGGTGGTCATTTGCCAACGGTTAGAGGATGGTTCCGGTTTAGACCTGCTGAAACAACTCAAAGCCCATGCCCGATCGCCGCAGTGTTTACTATTGCTGTTGAATGACCATGCGGCCATTGTGGAAGAAGCCCAGCAGTACGGAGCCGATGCCATCTTTTTAGAATCTAGTTTGGGTAATGGGGAAATTAATTTGGCGGTGGAATGTCTACTCCAGGGCAGAACTTACATTGACAGTCGCCTTGAGGCGATCGCCGATTATCGCAAATCTCAGAAGGATGAATTGACCCAGCGGGAAGTGGCCATTTTAAGGTTAGTGGCGGAAGGCAAAACCAATAGCGAAATTGGCCAGGAATTACATCTCGCCAGCTCCACGGTGCGGGAATATGTGCAGACCATTATGCGTAAACTCAACGCCAGGGACAGAACCTCAGCGGCGATCGCCGGGTTAAGGGAAGGGTACCTAACCTAACTTATTTTGACGAAACAGATTTGAACCCTACCAATCCAGCACAGGTTTTTCTGTCCCCTGCTCCCGTTTCCTTTTGGCATCCTTTTCAAACCAAGCAATGATAATTTCCGGGGTGAGGTCGGCGATCGCCAATTGTTCCTCCGCCGCAATGGTTTGCAAAAGCCGGAAGGAAGAAATGGTGAGGCGGGTGAGAAACTTTTCCGACTGACTGAGCAGGGCCCCATCAACAGCGTGGGACTCAGCGGGGGTGAGGAATTGTTGTCCGGCTTCCATGGGCATAGATGATTGATGGTGGGAGAAGTTTACAAACTAGGTAAAACCTGGCTAATTTTTTCAGCCACCGTTTGCACCGTTTCGGTTTCCATTTCCGGCCAGATGGGTAAACTCAACACCTCCGTGGCCAGGCGATCGCTGATGGGGTTGGGGGCATACTGACCCCGGTACACCGGCAATTGATCCTGGGGCACAGGGTAATAGATCATGGTACTAATCCCCATGCCTTGCATTGCGTTAGCGAGGGCGTCCCTTTGACCGTTCAAAATCCGCAGGGTGTATTGGTGAAACACATGGCCAGCAGTGATGGTGGGGGTAATAATGCCTTCCACCCCTTGGAACAGATCATTATAGGTCTGAGCCACCCGACGACGGCCCAGGCTCCATTCCTTTAAATGGGATAGTTTGACGTTCAAAATGGCCGCTTGCAACGCATCTAAGCGGGAGTTATAGCCCAGCATTTCGTTTTGATAGCGTTGTTTAGAACCATGCACCCTCAGACAGCGGGCCAAATCGGCGATCGCCGGATCGTTAGTGGTGATCAAACCACCGTCACCATAGGCTCCCAGATTTTTAGTGGGAAAAAAGGAAAATGCGCCCACATCCCCCATGGCCCCAGTGTATTGACCCACTAGGGCTTGTCTAACTTGGTCATCACAGCCCTGGTCACAACCCAAGCAATCACCGGCATAGATAGCCCCAAAGGACTGGGCACAATCTTCAATAATTTTCAAACCATGGGCATCGGCAAGGGCTTTAATTTGGGCCATGGCTGCCGGCTGACCGAATAAATGCACTGGCATAATCGCCTTGGTGCGGGGGGTGATGGCCGCCTTGATTTTGTCGGGATCAAGGTTAAAATCGGTGATCGCCACATCTACAAAAACCGGTTTAGCCCCCACATTACTAATGGATTCCGCCGTGGCAAAAAAGGAAAAGGGGGTGGTAATTACTTCGTCCCCCGGGCCAATGCCCAATGCCCTTAGGCCAATCATCAGGGCATCGGTGCCGGAATTAACCCCAATGGCATATTTCACCCCCAGATAATCGGCGGCGGCTTGCTCAAAATCTGCAACGGTTTTGCCCAAAATGAATTGTCCCGATTCCAAGACACCATTCACCGCCTGTTGAATTTCGGCTTTGATCCTTTGGTACTGGGGCTTAAGGTCAAGGATGGGGATGTTCATCGAGCTGATTAACTAGTTATGGGGTGGAAAAATAGCGGTGTTGGGCTGAAAAGATGTCCATCAAATTCTAGGGCATGGCCGTCCCTTAGTTGAACAGATTAGCCGCCCACCATCCATGCAGTAGCTGGAAATGGGTTTACGTTGCTCAATGTCTTTATCTCTTTCCCATTGGCAACATTCCTTAAGAAAGTAAAACAAGAGTATTTTTGTTCAAATCTCCGCCTGGCCGCTGAAGACTCTCTGGGCTGGCCCCGTCATATAAAGCCGATTGTCCTGGGCAGACCATTCAATTTCCAAGTTGCCACCGGGTAATTCCACCGTGCAACGGCGATCGCCCCGGCCGGTCAATACTGCCGCCACCACTGTGGCACAGGCCCCTGTTCCACAAGCTAGAGTAATACCCGCTCCCCGTTCCCAGACCCGCATTTTCAGGCGATCGCTTCCTAAAACCTGGATAAACTCCGTATTAGTACGTTGGGAAAATTGGGGGTGATGCTCAAACAAAGGACCAATCTCAGTCAGGTTGAGGCTGTCCACATCATCCACAAAGGTCAAACAGTGGGGATTACCCATGCTCACACAGGTCACCGCCCAGGTTTGCCCCGCTACGGCCAAGGGCAGATCCACCACTTTTTCCCCCGCTGGCGCTAGGGTGGTGGGAATAAGCTCCGCCAATAATTGGGGTTCCCCCATATCTACTTTGACCTGGCCGTCGGCCAACAGTTGGGGCGTAATTACCCCCGCCAACGTGTGGATGCGATAGGTCTTTTCCTCCACCCCTTCTAGGTCTGCCAAAAACTTGGCCAAACAACGGATGCCATTGCCGCACATTTCCGGCTCCGAACCGTCGGAATTAAAAATCCGCATGGTGTAGTCCGTTCCCCCCTGCCCCGGCAAAGCAAAAATCACCCCGTCCGCCCCAATGCCAAAATGGCGATCGCACAACTGTTGGGCTTGGTCTGGGGTTAAGCAGGGTTCCGTACTTTGGCGGTTATCCACCAAAATAAAGTCGTTGCCGAGACCGTGGTATTTACTAAAGCTAAGGGCCATGGGATCAGGTTAGAGGGAAACTAAAGTCAGGCGATCGCCGTTGGGAATAATAAAGAAACTATTGCCATCAGTATTTTACGGCAATTTTGTCAGGAAAAGAAAGAGAATTACTACTAATTAGGAAATTGGTGCCAAACTTTGTTCAATTACACTTTCAATTTGATTTTGCTGGAGCACTTTTTTAAGTTTTGTCGCCTGGTGATGGTACATTTTAACGGGTAAAGTTGCCGGTAAGTTATTCATTGTTTCCGTTGCGATTTTTAAGGAACAACCCGCAATGCGAGCGATGGCGCTAATGCCGTCGAAAACAGACATTTTAGAACTAGCTTTAATAATTTTAAGTTTCCATTGCTTGGGCTTTAAATCACCTGCTTCAATCGATTGTAAACCTGCCATTGTTGCTAGAACAATTAGCAAATTTCCAGGCATTAATGATCGGTCTTCCGAGGGCAAAAAAATCGCTTCATCTTCGGATTTATCTTGATAAATTATTGGCACTACTCCATAACCATAGGCCACCTCTGCAATTGATAAACCCTGGAGCGTATCCTGTTCTTCAATATAATATTGGGTGACTAAAACCGTCTGTTCTTGCCAACAGGATAAACCGAGAATGTTTTCGCCAAAGGCTGCCCCTGTAAACACTTCCGCCGCTGCTACATAGGGATCAATAATAATTGCTTCTGGTAATAATCGTCCTAGATTTTTGGTTAAGGTATCGCCATTGGTGCGAATTACTAATTGACAATGGGGATTAATTTTTTGAGTCAGTAACGCCGTTTCAATATTAACAATGTCGTCATCGGTGACCACAATGACACTACTGGCGGTTTCTAAGTTAGCTAACTGTAAACTATCGACTAAATTATGGCCATAAATTAAGGGAAGATCTAAAAAATCTGACTGGCTAGTAATAGGATTAAAAGTTAATCCCAACACATTAATTTTTAATTCCCGCAATTTCTTGGTAATTTCTTGACCTAACTTACCTAAGCCAATAACCACCACATGGTCAGCTTCGGGAATAGGGGGACGTTTATTATAAAATTGAAATTTAGATGATAATAAAGCCTGGGTTAATAGGGCGTATAAAACTCCGACAAAGGCAGTGCCGGTAACAGTGAGAGCCAGGCTAAATAACTGTAACCATTCCGGCAAAGTTGATATGGGTTCAAAGGAGTCGAACAGGTCAGAGTAACCGCCTAAGAGTAAAATAGCAGTGACGTAAAAGGAAGAAACCAAGGTGGTGCCGGGGTAAAAGAAGCGGAATAATACCGTTCCCGTAATTAAAAGCAGAAACACTACCAAGCCATAGATAATAGCAACCCTCGCCACCTGCTGCTTAAGGCTTAGCCCCCAAAAATTTTTGACCCAGTCACTAATTTTGGTCTGTATCAAACTGCGATAATATAGAAAATTTAGACTAATCTTTTTTCTATTTGGATTAATGCCATAGCCCTTGTTAAGGGAATAATTATCCTCTGTTTCCACGTAAATAATCGTATCCTGGGGCTGAATTTTTGCTTCTGGATGCCAGCAGTGAAACTCAATGGATTGGGACGGAGAGTCGCCCTGCCGATCGTGGCTGAGAATACGGCGGTGACGATTATTAATTTCATCCACACAACTGTAGCTGAGCCAATGGTGATAACCGGGAACTTGCAAGCGATTGATTCTGATTTTTATCCCTCCTAAATTGAGCAGACTAATGGTTTCTTTGCCCAGGGCAGAAAGGGCATAAGCATTGGCTGGCAAATGTTTGGGTTCATAGGCAATAAAATTCCCTAATTCGTTACTCAATAAAAAATTAAGATTATCCCGTACACTTCTGACAACTAAACGGGTATTAGCATTTAAAGTACGAATGGTTATGGCTGTTTCAAGATTAATTTTTTCGACTGTGGTAACAATTAAAGCAGCTCGAATTTGACTAATAGGCAACTGGAGTAAAATATTAGCTTGACTACAGTCGCCAATAATTAATCGGTCTAGGTAATGGTCTAAATTTTTAATTTCCCACTGGGGCGGTGGCTGTTTTTCAATGGCAATTACCTTAACGCCAAATTTTTTCAGCGCAACAACGCAATGTTGTCCCAGATACCCTAACCCACAAACTAAAAAATAGTCCATAAAAGTCTTGCTGATGATCAAAAATTAAGGACAAAAACTATTAGTAAGTTTGAAATTTATTCTGTGTGTAATGGCTGGCTGAGACTAGGTTGCTCCAGGGAGGGAGAGAGTCATGTTATGTTGGACTTTAAACAAAGTTTGCCTTCGATTGTACACCCACTGCTAAAATTCCTACCATGCTTGAGCTTCATCAGTTTGAACTGTCCCAATATTCGGAAAAAGTCCGCCTGATTCTCGACTTTAAAGGGTTGGATTATCGGACAGTGGAAGTGGTGCCGGGGGTTGGTCAGCTCGATTTGCTCCGTCTTTCTGGACAAACAAAGGTTCCAGTGCTCAAGGATGGGGACATTGTCATTGCAGATTCGACGGAAATTGCCCTCTACCTAGACCGTAAATACCCCGAAAATTCCCTTTTACCCCACGATCCGGTGCAACGGGGACAATGCTTGCTGATGGAAGAATGGGCCGACGAATCCATTGGTCTGAAGGGTCGGGTTGCCATGGTGGGGGCGTTGAACCAAAATCCTGGTCTGCGGGCTTCTATTTTGCCCAAACAAACCCCAGGCATTTTCAAAAATTTAGTCAGTGCAGTACCCCCGGCTATGTTAGACCTATTGGGCAGTGGCGTTGGTTTTGGTGGTGATGCGGTCAAGGAAGCCATGCGGGGCTTGCATCAGGACTTGGAGGCTTTAACTCTGATTCTGCAACATCAGCCCTACCTAATTGGCGATCGCCCAACGTTGGCAGATTTAACGGTGGCGGCATTGAGTATGGTGATCAAAATCCCCGGCGGAAATTACTTAAACATTGCCCAGGAGTTGAAGGGTAAGGGCATTCCTGGCTTGGCGGATAACAGTGCCTACAGTGCATTTTTTGAATGGCGCGATCGCCTTTATCGGGAATATCGCCGCAGTCATCAACAGGACAATAATCAGAACAACGGCAGCGGTAGCAGTAACAATAGTTCCCCCACCACAATCACCATTGAGTAGGTGGTTTTCAACAACTGATTGGTTGGAACGCTCTGGTTAAGTTGACCCGCTAAAGCACCGGCAAGGGAGGACAACTCTAAATGGACATCTCTGAAAAATGGGAAAAACCACGGCGTTCCCCAAACTCCCTCTCTCAGTTACTTGCCAAAGGGAGGGCGGTAATTGAGCTGGAAGTATAGGCCGTCATTTTGCCAATTGCCGGTCAGGTTATCCAATTTGATCACGGGAATGCCATAGTCAAACCGGAAGCTCAAACCGGTCATACCCAAAATATCCCGCCAAATAAGGCCCAATCCAGGCCCCACCAGCACAGAATTGGGCGGCAATTGGGTGGGGTTGCCGGCACTGTTCCACACTGCGCCAAAATCCACAAAGGGAGCGAGTTCAAACACAGATTTATTATCTCCATCCCTGGCCAAGGTGATGCGATTTTCCACCGAGAGACGAACGCCATTGTCAGCGGAGCGGGCATTTTGTCGATAGCCCCGCAGGGACTGCCCACCGCCGATGATGAACAGATAATCCGGTAGCAAACTATCGGGGGTGAGTTGTAAATCTGCCTGCACAATGAGCAGGTTATTATCATCCAGTCTTTGCAGCCGCTGGGCTTGTCCCAACCAACTAAAAAATTTGCCGCTGGGTAGAGGATCGGGATTGGTGGTGGCATCAAATAGTCCTGTGCCCAGGTTCATTTGGGAGCGGAAAAACCATAGCCCATTGGGGTCGCGCAGGGTGTAGTCCTGGCCAAACTGAAACACGCTGGTGCGGCTGAAATTGGTCAAATCGGGACGATTTAGCCCTAGGGTGCGACCGTCTTGGTAACGGAAACCAAAACTAAGGGCAAATTCATCTGTTAAAGAAGTCCAGAGGGGTTGGCGATAACTGATTTCGTAGAGGGGGTTGCTGCCGGTGATATCAAAAACGTCGAAGGGGGACTGGGTGATTCTAGTCCAGGTGGGCACAAAACGTAGATTGAGAGTGCCATCGGTGGGATTAAGGGGAACCTGATAGTTAAAATCGAGGATGTCCAAACCCCCAGTGGTGGAAACGTAATAGCTCCCCGACAGGCGATCGCCAAGGCCGGTGAGATTTTTATAGTCCAAGCTAAGGCCGATCCGCTCACTTCCCAAACTGATGGGGGAATAGTTATCAAAACTGAGATTGGCACTGAAGGGGAAAGCTTCCTCCACCGTGACAGATAAATTGCTCAGCCCAACTTTTCCGGTGGGCAAAAGGCTAGCTTGCACCTTTTCCAGCATGGGATTAATTTGCAACAGCCGTAGACTTTCCTCCAACTGACCCACATTGATGGGACTATGAACTCCCCGAGCTACCCGGTCGCAAATGTAAGCTGGGCGCAAACGACCCCGACCCCGTACTTGGATCGACTCCACCTGCCCTTCCACCACCTGGATTGGTTGTTCCAAAAACTCACCATTTTTAACAGGTTCAATGGGTTTGGCGATCGCCTGGGAAGTAATGTAACCCTGATTGATGTATAGCTGGGTAATGCCCTCTACTATGCCTTGGTATAAAACTTCAAATTCCGCCGCCGTCAAATTCGTATCAATGATGAGGGGAGCAGTGCCGCTGGGGGGATCAGTTTGCCAAGGTTGTAGGGCTGGTAAAGCTAACAACTCCTTCGGGGAAAATACCGTCATGCCCAGTAGGTTCACCCGGAGGGGAGTGCCATCCACCGACCCTTGTAACAGAGGTATGGGCGTTATGTTGGTAGGAGCAGATGGTCTATAACCACAGGTGTCCACCGCTTCTTCGGCGCTGGGAGGGGAGGACTCTGGCCCTAGTTCCAATGGAGGACTAGTAGGGGGGACCTGAATATCGTCTTCCGATGGCAGTGGTTGTAGGGGAGGGGTGGGAACTTGTCCTTGGCTAAGGAAAAATTCTTTGGCGGCGATCGCCTTTATCTCTTCGGTATCTGGGTCTAGGGTTAAATCTTTCTCTTCTTGCTCAATTACTACTGGCACCTTAGAAGTAAAGGTACCCAAACCTGTGGCCAAAGCCTGATTTACTAGCCCCAATGGTAAGCAAAAGCACAACGCCAATTGCAGGGTATAACGGCAACTTAACATGGCCCTGGGCATCTCCGGTGGTGAACAGGTCGGCGTGGAAGGCTACAAAGTAGCTAGTCAGAGTGGGGAGGAGATATTTGCGTCCCTGGCTTTGATATCAGGCTTAAATTGGGACTGCACAGTTTTTTACAGAGACTTTAACAGGATTGTCAGCTTTTGTCAGCCCTAGAAGATGGCTACTAAAAGTATTTTGTAGCATTCAAACCTTAACAGGTTCCGCTGCTCCCATGGCCCGAGGGATTATGGCCCCCAGGTGGCACGGTGAAATTTTTGCGAACTCAGTACTCCAGTGTTTTCATCCGCATCAAATCAATGGGATATTGATGATATTTCTCCCTACTGAAATGTTTGAGCAAATTTTCTCCTCAGTGTTGCTTTGCGAGGGGTTGATAACAATGGACAATGGGAAAGTTAAGTTAGGGACGGTTAATTGGCCCTAGGCTGGTTGGTAGAGTTTTGACCCTAACTCCCCCGTTCCTGTCCCCTTGAGAGTGTTAACCCATGGCTCCTTCCTCTGCCCAGATTGTTGACCCCTGTATGTTGGCGGCCATCGACATTGGAACCAATTCCGTTCACATGGTCATTGTCCGCATTGATCCAGTTCTGGCCACCTTTACTATTGTGGCTCGGGAAAAAGATACTGTCCGCCTAGGCGATCGGGACCCCCAATCTAATAACCTCACTCCAGCGGCCATGAATCGGGCGATCGCCGCTTTGAAACGTTGTGTGGAATTGGCCAAGGGTTTGGAAGTGGAAAACATTATCGCTGTGGCCACCAGTGCCACTAGGGAAGCCAAAAATGGCCAAGATTTTCTTACCCGGGTGCAAACGGAAGTGGGGCTAACGGTGGATTTAATTTCTGGCCCAGAGGAAGCCCGACGAATTTACCTGGGGGTATTTTCCTGCATGGATTTCCATGAAGTACCCCATGTGATGATCGACATTGGTGGCGGTTCTACGGAGCTAATTTTGGCCGATCGCCGGGACGTGCGGTTTTTAAGCAGTACCAAAGTAGGGGCGGTGCGGCTCACCCAAGACTTTGTCCACAGCGATCCCATTGATGCCACCGAATTGGCCGTGTTGCGGGCCTATGTGCGGGGCATGCTGGAGCGCCCAGTGGATGAGATTAAACAACGGCTCAAGGGAGGGGAAAAAGCTCAAATGGTGGGGACTTCCGGCACCATTGAAACCCTAGCCACCATGACCGCTTTACAAAAACAAAAAGAGGTTCCCAATCCCATTCAGGGTTACAGCATTAGCCAAAAAGATGTGGAGGAATGGGTCAAAAAATTGGCTGGTCTCAACTGCCAAGAACGGTTTGAAGTGGCGGGCCTGTCCGATCGCCGGGCGGAAATTATTTTGCCGGGGGCAGTGATTCTACTCGAAGCCATGACCATGCTGGAATTGGATAGCATCACCATCTGTGAGCGGGCGTTGCGGGAAGGCATGATCGTCGATTGGATGCTCACCCATGGGCTAATCCAAGACCGGATGCGTTTCCAGGGAGAAATTCGTCAACGGGGAGTGCTAAAAATCGCCCGCAAATACCAAGTGGATCTCGGTTTTGGGGAAAGGGTCGCCCAATTTGCCACCAGCTTTTTCGATCAACTGCGGGGAGTTTTACACGACTGGGGGGAAACGGAACGGGAATGGCTCTGGGCCGCCGCAATTTTGCATAATTGTGGTACTTATGTCAGCCACTCCGCCCACCATAAACATTCCTATTATTTAATTCGTAATGCGGAACTGCTAGGTTACACAGAAATTGAGCTAGAACTAATTGCCAATATTGCCCGTTACCATCGCCGTAGTAAGCCGAAAAAACGCCACGATGATTACATTAAATTATCTGAACCCCACCGTTTAGCGGTGCGGCAATTAAGTTCTTTGCTACGCTTAGCGGTGGCCTTGGACCGTCGCCAAGTGGGAGCCATTGAAAGCTTTGATTGTCGTTATGATCAAGATAAACGGCAGTTACATTTGCACATTACCCCCAAAGATCCCGACGATGACTGTGCCTTGGAACTATGGAATTTAGATTATAAAAAAGTTGTTTTTGAAGAAGAATTTAATACTAAAGTAGTAGCAACTCTAGCAATTTTGCTCAAATCTCGTCAGGGTTAAGAAAAATTTAAAATACCTCCCCTGGTCCCTCAATTATGTAGGGAATTCAATTCAAAATTTCCCAGTATGATGAGATGTACAGGGAGAATTTAGACTTTTCAGACCCTCTCTAGGAAAGTGTTTAAAAATTTGAGTTGTGGCTGTTTAATCCCCCCTACCCCCCTTGGGAAGGGGAGAACTGTTACAAAAGACCTCCTTTTTAAGCCGGAGCTTTAGTGGGAGGATTTGGAAGGATGAATACCTAGCTTTGCACTTTTCAGACCCTCTCTAAAGCTAAAATTTCACCTAAGTTAAGGGGAGATTTTTCACAGTTAATCATGTAGTTATGAGCAAAAAAGTAGCGGCCCTGGGCTTAGATGTGGGGCGAAAACGTATCGGGGTGGCGGGCTGTGACGGCACTGGTTTGATTGCCACTGGCATTACCACCATTGTCCGCAGTTCCTACGATCAAGACATTGCTCAGATTAAGCAATTGGTGGAAGAAAGGAATGTTAATCTGTTGGTGGTGGGATTACCCTACACCATGGCTGGAGAGATTGGTTCTCAAGCTAAACAGGTGCAAAAATTTGCGCGACGGGTGGCGGAGCAGTTACACTTGCCGTTGGAGTATATGGATGAACGGTTAAGTTCAGTAGAAGCGGAAAATCAGTTAAAAGCGCGGAAAAGATTTTCTAGTTATGACAAGGGTTTAATTGATCAACAAGCGGCGGAAATTATTCTACAACAATGGCTAGATTTACGGCGTTCTCATTTACAAGAAGGGGGTGATAATCTCCATCGATAAATTTTGATTAATTAGATTGTTTGGCAAATTTACTAACTCTTATTAATAATCTTCTGGCAAATTTAGCTTAACTTTTTCTGCAGCAAAAACAACCAATGTCAATTCTGCTAAAGCCACGATACAGGCAGTTCTAAGAGCAGTGCAATCTCGCCCCAAGGCATTATTGCCGGCGGAATGATGCCAGGGTCCTAATCCTCCATGTAATCCAGTGGGCAGATCCACCGGGAATGGAAAACCCAAGGGAGCGACCAAAACAAATTTTGGCTGGCAATAGTGCCCGCCTTTATCGATCGCCGTGGGAAAATCGATCAGCTTTTACCTATAGTTCAGCAAGCAGTCCAGGGGGGAATTGTCCTGCGGGATCAAGTTGAAGTGGTGGTCCACACTTGAAATGCAAGAATGTCGGCAAAGTCCCGATTGGCCCCATAACCTAGGACAACTCTTCAAACGGATCCAGGAGCTAAAACTTATCCGTAGCTGGCCTGGGCCCCACTGCCCCCGGTTGATTGGTGAATAAATTCCCAGCCGCTTCATTTTGGTAAATACAATCAATGCGAGGATTACCTTCCAGAGGCCCGGTGAAACCAAAGGTATTCATCCGATTTTTGCAATCATTGACCTGACGGCTGTCCACCAATTTTTCCCGCTCTAAAATGCTCCAGTTATTGCGGCGCAACACACAGCCCGGTTGCATCACTGGTTGGGTGACAAATACATTAAAGGGATTCAGGGTCACAAACACCCGCATATCGGTGACAATGGCGCTGGAGCCAAACTGTACACACACTTCAGCGTTGGGGGCACTGCGGTCAATCACTTCCCTGGAAGCCACATTTTCCGGACTAAAGCTAGCGGTGGAACTAAAACCAATGCCTACCCCAATGCCCAAAACAAAAATTCCCGCTAATAAGGCGATCGTGCCATAGTTGATGGCCCCCAGGCTGAACTTACCAGGGGCTTTTCCCGGCGGGGGCCCATAATCCCGATCATAGCTGGGACGGGGAGGAGGAGTGTAACGGGGTGGGGGTCTGCGGGCCATAGGGAGAAATTGAGAAGGTGGAGTTTCCTAGTCTAGCTTTGGCAGAACTATTTCAGCCGGTAAAAACCTGGGGTGAGCTTTGGGTCAACCACAACCAAGAGGGGGAAAATTGTCCGATGGCTTGCCATTCCCAACACCAGTAGATCAAGAGAGGGAATATTAACCTAGCCACGTTTCCCATCGAGAATTTTAGACGAATTCCAAGGTTAAATCAGGCATCAGTCGTTGGAGGTTTCTCAAGGATTTCATTTGCCAGAGAATGTTTTTAGAACCCTTAAAAACTAGGCTGGTGTCTTCCTTACCCCGCACCTTCATCACAAACATAGACAGCATGCTGATGCCGGAACTATTGAGAAATTCTAACCCCTCTAAGTTAATGATCAGCTCACTACAATCAGACAAAATCTCCAGCATGGTGTTCATAATGGGCTGATATTCCTTCATGCCTTCCAACCGCAAAAAGCCCCGAAAGTAAAGGGTCTTGTTGGCCTCTTCAAAGTAAATCCGATAGTCTTCAGTGGTTATTTCCATGGGAATAGGTCGCAATAAAATTAGGGATTTGGGGAGAATAATTTTTTCTTAGCTACCACTGCTCAAATTTCGACACCCAAGTGAGTCATCACCGTAACTTTGATCAAATCCTCGGAACCGGAAACCGGGACAAATCGCCAACCAAACTGAGCTTGGTAATCGTTAATCATAGTCAACAAGCCGATCTGGGACGCTTCGCAATCTTCCAGGGCGGATTTTTCTAGTCGTTCCATGTATAGCTCCAGCGGATCTGCCTCTAATAGCACTTTGATGAAATTCTCATAGTCAATGGTGGTTGGCAGGGGAGAAATATTACTGGTCTCAAAAATTAATTTATGGTCGTAGAGATGGAGAGTAATGGTGATGGGACAATCATGGTCGGTGGTGCTGTATTTAACGGCGTTTTCCAACAATTCGTTGGCAATATAACTGACGGAGCCTTTGATGGTGTCCCGCTGACTAAGGCCGTCGTCTGCTCCGTTGCCGGGAAAAAAGGTGGCAAAGTAGTCCCCCAAAAAGTCTGCTGACAGGCCATAGTTGCGCCAGCGTTGTAAACGATTTACCCGGTCGAGGGAAAAGTTTAGGGTCAGAAATTCGTCGCTGGGGGGAATGGGATCGAGGAACTCTCCCCATTGTCTGACGTTGGTTTGGTCAGTGCTCATGGTTATGTCTATGGGACTAGCTCACTTGGTTTATTCGAAAAATCAATGGCCGAAAATGCAGTTCCGGCCCTGGCGTTTCGCCTTGTAAAGATTTTCGTCCGCTTGGGCAATTAGGTCTAGGGGGAGTTGTCCCGGCTGGGGATACAGGCGACCGATGCCAAAGGACATGGTGACGAATTCGCTAGTGGGGGAATGGTGATGGGGAATTTCTAGCATTGTCAGAGAGGCCTGCATCCGTTTAGCAATCTGCTGGGCAGCTTCACTGGTCACCTGGGGCAAAATTACACCAAATTCTTCACCACCGTAGCGAGCAAAAAGATCAAACGGGTTGCGGAGGGTGGCACTGAGGGTTTTGGCAATGCGCCGCAAACAGTCATCCCCACTGAGGTGGCCGTAGAAGTCGTTGAATTGTTTGAAATGGTCGATATCACATAAAATCAGGGCGATCGCCTCTTGGCTATCCATGGCCCGTTCCCATTGTTGGGCCAGATGGAGGTCAAAATGGCGGCGGTTGGAAACCTGGGTGAGGCTATCGAGGTTAAGTAACTCTGCGGTTTCCCCTAGTTTTTGTCGCCATTGGGCATCCACCACGTCCCCATGTTGCATGATGGTTTCCACAATAATTTCTAGGTCTTCCTTTTCCCGGGAAATTAAACTGAGAATATTTTGTAACTTCGCCTCTGCCCGCTGTCGTTCCAGGATTTCGCTTCTGAGCTTGACATTGGTTTCATTCAGCAATGACTCGATCATGTCCCCATGTTCGGCGATCGTGGTCAAGGCAATGTGGAGATCATCATTTTCCCGTTGTAACCGATTAATTTCTTGCTGAAGTTGAGTTAGGGTGGCCGCCGTTAATTCTGTCGTAGTCATAGTGGGGAGCGAAGACGGGGATAGGATCCGGAAATTTTTGAGTGAGTTTATTTACTTACCTAGGTTATTCAATGTAACTCACTTGGTTAGGAATGACTGCTTACCCAGGACTATTTTCCCTAGATTGGTGTTTAATTATCCTCTGCTTAGTTGGGGCAGGGAAACGGAGCTGGCATTGTTTTTCCCATAGATTCACAAACTAAAAATAGTGATCAAGTTTTATCTTGATTTGGGAGGTGTTGGCAAAGTTCGGGTTTGCCCTTAAATCGACTGACTAGGAAACCTTTCCCGAGTTTCCCCCAAGCTTGGGGAAAATTAGGTTGGATTTTACAACAGTCTTTTGGATGAACCCAGTGACTACGTTGCAGCAGGCTGGGTCAATGTCAGCGGGATTTTTCCACTGATGCCCGGACGATCGCCGCTAACTGTTCTGCACTATCGAGGTCAGCCAATGTGCCAGCAGCTTTGGCCATGGTAGCCAAATTTTCTGGACTCTGGAGCAGGTCTAGCCCAGCTTGTTCCAACTGTTCCGCCGTCAGGGATTTTTGGGCAAACATTAGGGCGGCCCCGGCATCAACAAACACCTGGGCGTTATACATCTGATGATTTTCCGCCGCAAAGGGATAGGGAATTAAAATGGAGGGGGTCTGGGTGACAGCCAATTCGGTTAGGGTGCCCGCTCCGGCTCTGCTAATGGCTAAATCCGCCTTTTGCAACAGGGCCGCCATATTATCGAAAAATTCCAGGGATAAATAATGGTCATGGCTAAAGGTGGCCGCTTCCGGATCGTTCTTGCCGGTCAAATGGACAATAAAGGCCCCCGCATTTACCCAAGCAGGCACACAACTACGAACTTGTTGATTGACTGTCACTGCTCCCTGAGAACCTCCTGCCACCACAATTAAGCTTCTGTTTGGGGGAATGGGCAAATCCAAAGACTGGGGCTGACGAAATTGCTCCCGCACGGGGGTGCTAATCCAAACCGTTGCACAATTGGGCAGATATTTGGCTGTGCCCCGGAAACCGATCGCCACTGTGTCGCACCAACGGCCCAACCAAGTGGTTACTTTACCGGGAATAAAGTTAGATTCGTGGAAAATTACCGGAATGTTGCATAATTTAGCTGCCACAATGGCCGGAGCGGCAATATAACCCCCTGTGGTCGCCACAGCATTAATTTTTTTGCTCTTAATCAGTTTTCTAACCGTGAATACTGACCGTAATAAATTCCAGCCAATCTTGATTGTTTTTAAGCTGGGCCGTCCCTGGAAACCTTCCACCGGGATCGTTTGCAAAGGATATTGCCGGGGTACCAAGGTCGTCTCCAGGCGATCGGGCACCCCCAACCAGATAATTTCATAGTCCGGCAACTGCTGGGCCAGGGCCAAAGCCGGAAAAAGATGCCCCCCCGTGCCACTGGCGGCAATTAGTAAACGAATCGGTTCAGTCATCTTGCCCAAATATCCGTTAAAAACTACACAAGCCTTTGATAAGCCCACAAAAAAAATACCCCACCCGCTGGCGGAGTAACAAATCAAAATGTCCAATCCCCCGCATAACGGAGGAATCCTGACCCACCCAAAGATGGTTAGACATTTTCAATTAAAAGACCATTAGTCTTCAAACCTTTCCAGCCTAACCTTCGCCTTCACTCTCAATGTGAATGAAAAGCAACCCCATGGTCACAGCGGGAAATAACCAACCCACCATAGGAATCAAAATCCAAGGCAGGTAAGATGCAGCGTAGGAACCGTCCATTAGTTAATACTCCTTATTAATTGGATGATTGTAAGCTCAGGCCGTCGTGGCAACGGCAAAATTGAAACAGTTTAAAGGTTATAAGGTTATTTAGTTAAATAGACCCCGGAAAATCCCATCCACAACGCTGAGGTTTTCCAACAGGAAGTAAGCCACAAAGGCACCTCCCATGCCACCCACAAAAAAGCCAGCAGCAAATTGGCTCCAACCATCGGCTGTTTGCAGAGTGTCGCCGGAACCCTGTTCCCCTTGGAAGGTAACCAGTCCATAGCTACTAAGAGCAGCGGTAGCCACCAGGATCAAAGCCAAAGCTCCGATCAGACCACCAATGTACTGGTACTCAGAATCCCGCAGCGGGCCCAGCAGGGTCCAGGGGCCAATCAAGAAGTAACCGTGGGCCATGCCCACTTCCAAACCTCTGAGGATGGGGGAAAGGCCTTTGCGATAGGCGGGCAAATTGCCGATAAAAGTGCGGGTGAAAGCGGAGTCGGAAATGGGGGTGGAAAGATGCCCCACAAAAGGATCGCCGTTATAGGCTTGTACAACTTGGTTAGATTCAGCCATTGGTATTGAGTTCTCCTATTAAAGAATTTCGTCAGGGACGTGACAAAACTTTAGTCCCCATTTTACGCACGGGGGGACGTTTTGCGAGGAAAATGGCTTTTAGCTTTAAAAAAATTCATTAAGTTTTATTGACCTCCACTCAACAGCGGCTTTTCCGCCTGGGATCTCTACTTTGGAGGCTTTCTTTGGATGGAATTTTCCCCACGAGCCAAATTTTTTCTCTTTTTATAATCCTCTTCAATCTGCCCCAGTTCGCTTTTCATGGTCTGGGCAAATTAAAACCATAGAGCAAAAGACGATGTTTGCAATATTCAAATAATGCCCCCTGCCTGCCTGAAGTTGTCCGATCGCCGTTGGTCAATCTTCAAAAGGTGCGGACTGAAGCCTTCGGTTGCTAGGGGCATTTCACCCGTTCATTTTTTCGTCTATTGACAGTAACTCCTATTTAGCCCTAGGATAATTGCCGGGATTAAATGAAAATTATTTTTATTAAGGAGCTTGCTGATGAAATGGGCTAACCGGTTGCTATTATTTGGGGTTATGTTGTGGGTGCAATCCATGGAAGTTTCCTTTTCCCCCAATAATCCCAGCTTAATTAGCGGTCTAAACCTAGAGCTAGCCAAGGTTGCGGCGCAAGAAATGACCCCAGGAGAACAGGCTAACCGTGATTTTCAGGACAAGTTAAATAAGAAAGATTTGCTAGAAGCATTACGTCAGGGAGGGTATGTCATTTACATTCGCCATGGCCAAACAGAAAAGGATTATGCTGACCAAGTCACAGCGGAAATGGGTAACTGCGCCACCCAAAGGACTTTAAGCGAGGTCGGTTGGCAACAGGCCAAGGCGATCGGTGAAGCATTCAAAAAATACGCCATTCCCTACGACAAAGTTTTTTCCAGTCAATATTGTCGAGCCTGGCAAACAGCGGATTTAGCCTTTGGACGATACGAAAAAAATGGCGACCTTAATTTTCCCAAAGCGGAAGACTATAGCCCAGAACAAATTGCCCAAATGAAAGCGTTGTTAATGCCATTTTTAACCGAAATTCCTGCCCCTGGAACTAATAATGTTGTTGTTGGCCATGACGATCTATTTGAGGCGGCAACTGGAATTTATCCCGATCCCCAGGGCATGGCCTATGTGGTTAAGCCCCTAGGTGGTGATCAGTTTACGTTGGTGGCTAATGTACGGGCGGAAGAGTGGTTAGAGCTTGGCCAGTAAGGATTAGGAAGTAATCGGCTTGGTGAAACCATCTATCTAAAAAATTCCAGAAAAGCCCATGCTATGATAATGATTATCATTATTTAGAAGTTTGCCCGTGATGGCCATGGGGAGGAAGGGCATTGTTTTTCCCTTGGCTGTTGCCTATATTCTCGATAATTTGTTGGCTAATTCCTAGGGTGTGAGGACTCCTATGTTAAGAAAACTGTCACTAGTGTGGGGTTTGGGTGCCCTGATGGCGATCGCCGGGGGAGGGGGGGAAGCTTTAGCCGAACCAGGGGGCAAAATTGAACCTTTGCAGTTCGGTCAATCCGTGGAAGAGATGGACTCCAACCCCATGGGACAGATCACTTCCGTGTCGGAGCTTAGGGATGTGCAGCCCACCGCCTGGGCCTACGAAGCACTCAAAAGTTTAGTGGAGCGCTACGGTTGCATTGTTGGTTATCCTGACCGCACTTTTCGCGGCGATGGAGCCCTATCCCGTTGG
Source organism: Synechocystis sp. PCC 6803 substr. PCC-P (assembly GCF_000284455.1). Taxonomy (GTDB): domain Bacteria; phylum Cyanobacteriota; class Cyanobacteriia; order Cyanobacteriales; family Microcystaceae; genus Synechocystis. The sequence continues at coordinate 3,452,394 of NC_017039.1, read as the reverse complement.
GAATTTGCTGCGGGACTAAATGCCTGCATGAACGTCATGGAGCGGTTAATCCAGGAGAACGTAGCGGTTTTACGGGAAGACGTTGATAAGTTGAAGCGCTTAGCCCAGGAGTTTCAGGGGGAATTGGCCGCCCTGGGGGCCCGGGTTGATAATTTGGAAGTCCGCACAGCTTACCTGGAAGACCATCAATTTTCCACCACCACCAAATTAAGTGGACAGGTGGTGACGGCCCTGAGTGGCATTGTCAGCGGCGACAAAAATAATGGCACTGAATCAATTACCAGAAACACCACCTTGGGTTACCGCACCCGTTTGGAGCTCAATACTAGCTTTCGGGGAGATGACGATCTGTTCATTCGCCTATCCAGTGGCAATTTAGAAGACTATGGCCCCATTGCCGGTACTTTCCAGCCAGTGTTAGGGGCAACGGAACCGGAAGATGGCAACCTCAGCAATAGTGTTTTGTACTATACTTTTCCTGCCACGGAAAATATTCGTCTGTGGGCCATGGGGGCCGGGGGCGCTTTCGACGATTTCACCAATACAGTCAATGTTTTAGACGGGGATGGAGCCTTTGGAGCATTGACTACCTTTGGCACCCGTAGCCCGATCTATTTCTTGGGGGAAGGTACCGGGGCGGCCCTCCAGGGCACCTGGGATAAATTACAACTTAGCCTTGGTTACCTGGCCCCCGCTGGCAATGATCCTTCCCAGGGAGAAGGATTATTTAACGGCAGTTTTGGCACGATCGCCCAGGTAAACTATGATTTCAGCGATAATCTGACCGTAGCTTTAACCTATAGCTATGGCTATAACACCTTGGACACTAGCACCGGTAGCCAACGCTCTAATTTTCGCTACTTTACGGAAACCACCTTTGGGGAAGCGGCCAAAACTTCCCACAACGCCTATGGGGCCGCTTTTTCTTGGCAGTTGAGCGACCATTTTGTCCTAGGGGGTTGGGGAGGCCTTACTAAGGCCCGCACCCTCAAATCTATAGATCTGGCGGATGCCAGCATTGGTAGAGGAAGTTTAGATATTTGGAATTGGGCTGTGACCCTGGCTTTCCCCGACATTATCAAGGAAGGGAATATGGCGGGGATTATTGTGGGTATGCAACCCTGGGTGAGCAGTAGTTCCATTGTCTTCCCCGATGACATTGCCACCACTGACATTGACAGTTCCTTGCACCTAGAAGGCTTTTTCCAGTGGGCAGTGAGTGACAATCTTTCCATTACCCCCGGTATTGTGGTGGTACCCAATGCGGACTACAACAACGCCAATGGCACCCTGGTAATGGGGGTAATTCGTACCACCTTCAGCTTCTAGGCATTGCAGAACCTTTCCACGCAACGGACAAATAGCTCTACCCCCACTGGCAACACAGCCTCGTCAAAATTGAAGCGGGGATGGTGGTGGGGATAGGCCAAACCAAGATCCCCATTGGCAGACCCTAGGAAGAAGTAACAACCTGGCACTGCCTGGAGAAAAAATGACATATCTTCCCCTGCTAGGGTTTGGTAATCCGGTTGGAGATGGTCATCGGTGAGTAATACATCCGCCGCCGCCGATCGCACCAAATCCGCCAAACGGCGATCGTTAACCACGGGGGGATAAATATTTTCGTAGGTAAATTGGTAATTAGCCCCGTGACTCTGGCAAATGCCCTTGATAATTTCCTCAATGCGTTGGGCAAAATAACCAGCAAAACTGGGGTCAAAGTAGCGCACTGTGCCCCGGAAATAGGCGCTGTCGGGGATGACGTTAAAAGCAGTGCCGGACTGCAACTGTCCCACAGTAACCACAGCAGACTGGAGGGGATTTAAATTGCGGGCCACAATACCTTGCAAAGCCATGACAATTTGGGCACTGATCACCAGGGTATCCACGGTTTGGTGGGGCATGGCTCCGTGGCCTCCTTGGCCGAACAGTTGACATTCAAAGTGTTCCACCGCCGCCATTACTGGCCCCGGCTTGATGCCCACCGTGCCCACAGGTAGGTCATTCCACAAATGTAAACCGACAATGGCATCCACCGCCGGATTTTCCAGCACCCCCGCTTCAATCATGGGCTTGGCACCACCAGGGCCTTCCTCCGCTGGCTGAAAAAAGAATTTTACCTGGCCCCGAAAACTATCCCGATGGGCCGCTAAATATTGCGCGGTGCCTAAGGCGATCGCCGTGTGACCGTCGTGGCCACAGGCGTGCATTTTACCGGGGTGGAGGGAACGGTAATCTACTTCATTTTCTTCCGTTACCGGCAGAGCATCCATATCGGCTCGGATGGCCAGCACAGGTCCCGGCTTACCGCTGTCAACCGTCGCCATAATCCCGGTTTTGGCAATGCCTGGGGTGTGGGGAATTTCTAATTTAGTCAGGGTTTCGGCAATGTGGGCCGCCGTTAACTGCTCTTGGAAGCCCAATTCCGGGTATTGGTGAAACTGCCGTCGCCATTGGATCAATTGACCGTGTAGTGCTTGGATAGGCAAACGGACATTAGTGCTGGGTAAATTAGTTGGCTGGGGAAGGGTAAAAACCATGGTGGAAAAGCAGGATGGTATTTGCATTTTAACCATTTACCCCAGGGACTATCCCAACCAAAGATAGCTACCAGCCCAAGCAATCAAAGCACTGCCCAGGGGAACAGTTAAGTTATCAATGCCCCAGCGGGAAAAGCTCTCCAGTCCAGCACTGGCGATCGCCACCGTCCCAGCCACAACAAGGACAATAACTGTGAAGCCGAAGGTGTAACTAAGAAATACAACCGTGACCAAAAAACTGGCCAACACCATGGTGAGAGTGCCCTCCCAACTTTTGCGGAAACCAAAGACTTGGTAGCGGTGACGCCCCCACCTTTGTCCCACCAGGGCCGCCAGTCCATCGCCCCAGGCCATGACTAAAATACCGATCGCCGCAAATATCGGCAGTCCAAGGGAGAAAAATCCCCCCACCAATAGACCAATGCTAAGGGCGTAAAACAAAGTGCCGTAACTGTGGCGGCCAACACTTTCTAAGCTGGGCAAAATCGGCAAACGATAGGAGAGCACTGCAATGCCAGCGGCAAAAACCCCGGCGATCGCCCCCACCCAACCAGGAATACTCAACCACCAAGCAATCAGCACCACTTGCCCCGCTCCGATGTGGACAATTTTACGAGTTACCTCCGCCGGACTGAGGGAAAGGCGGTTAAGCAGTTCCGCGGTTAACACCACAGCCCCTAGGTAGGTCGCCGCCAGCCCCACCGCAATCCAGAGGGGCAAAGCCATAGGATTATTTTGCTCAATGCCCATTAGGAAAAAAACAATAGTTATAACCTCGGTGACAGTACCTTAGTTTGATGACAATCCCACTAATCATACCCTCAAAGATATAGTTGATCGGCGATCAATGCCTACGTATCCGCCTCTTCGTTAGTCTCCAGTCGGAGGTTGTTGAGAGATTAATCAGAAAATTTGCTGCAATATTATAAGTTAATACATTTTTATGATAAATTTTGACTTCGCCGCCGATCTTTAATGTCCAGTGATCTTGGGATAATGTGGTAATTTTCTTGATTTTAATACTATTTTGATAGCAAATAAAATCTCGTAAAGTAGAATTGATAATGCTTTTATATCTTGTTTAAGGGGATAAAAAATCAGAGGCATTTCCAAATTCAGAACGAAATTTTTTTATTGTATTGCTAAATTTAACCTTTCCCGATTCTAAAAATATAATCCAATCTGCACAATTGATAACCTTAGGACGATGGCTAATTAAAATCGTTGTTTTTCCTTGGCGCTTGGTCAGCAAACTATTGAGTACTTCAGCTTCCGTCACCGGATCAAGATTAGCTGTTGACTCATCTAGAATCAAAACCGCTGGATCGTTTACAATTGCCCTGGCGATCGCCAAGCGTTGTTTTTGTCCTCCGGAAATATTTGCCGCCACCGCACCGAGAATTGTTTCATATTGCTCTGGAAATTGACTAACAAATTCATGGGCTTGGGCGATTTGGCAAGCTGATATAACTTGCTCCAAAGTAATATCTGGTGAGCTTAAACGGAAATTGTCAATAATGGAACGATGGAAGAAAAAAGCATCTTGGGAAACTAACACTACCTGTTTTCGTAGGCAGATCAAGGAAAAATCCCCGAGACTATGGTTCCCAATGTTAATTTCCCCAGCTTGCACTGAATAAAGACCGGTTAAAATTTTTGCTAAGGTACTTTTCCCACAGCCTGATTTTCCGATAAGGCCGACAACTTTGCCGCCGGGGATGGTAACGGACAAATCTTCTATCAACTTGACTCGACCGGGATAATAAAAACTAATGTTTTGACAATCAATGTCGTCCTGGGGAGAAATTTCAATGGGGTCTTTGAGATCATCCCCTTGATTTTCTGGTTCGTACTCAAATAACTCCGCCAGGAGTCGAGTGATAGCTTTAACTTGGGTGAAATCGGTAAAAAACTGCACTAAAGTTGTAATCAAAAGTAAAAAACTTTGTTGCAGACCATAGATAGCGATAAGTTGACCGATGCTGAGTTGATTGCCAAAAACCAAAACACTGCCATACCACAGCATAATTACTGTGCCTATCCCCGCCATTAATTGCGAAAAAGTATTGTTGATAATGCGAATTTGAGCAGTGCGGTAATTAAGCTTAAATTCCCGTTGCAAGCGATGTTGAATTTCTAGCCATAATTGGGGAGAAGCCGCCGTTGTTTTGGTGGCCAAGGCTCCATTAAATGATTCAGCCAGGAGTCCAGCATTTTCCCCCGCCATAGTGATGGAACGATAGGTTGTCTGGCGGACAATGGGCTGAAAAGCAATGGTTGATAAGGTCATAATGCCCCCGATCGCCGCCACGATTGCCGCTAACTGCCAACTATAAAAGACGATAAAACCAAGGGCCACAAGACCAATAAATGTCTTGATGGGGAGATCAATAACTAACTGAGAAACTAATAAATTAATCCGTTGAATATCGGAAAGACGACGAATTGCCGTACCACTGCGACGGGCTTCATGGTAGGTAATGGGCAAATTCAAGATTTGCAGGCCAAATTCTAGCTTGAGACCTTTTTGCAATTCTTCCGCAAAGGAGGCAACGAGATTGGATTGTAAAAATGAACAAATAGCATTAACCACTGTAATCAAAATAACGCCAATGGCAACCCAGGTTAATTTTTGGGTATCTGATTTAGTCAGAACGCTATCCGTTAAAAATTTAAGTAATAAGGGTGTAGATAAGGAAAAAATACCGACGGCCAAATTCAGGGGAAATAATTTGCCAAAAATTTCTCGATATTCCCACAGTCGTTTGAGCAGATTATCAACGGGATGAACAGGATCTTCATCAAGTTGAGAAATAAATCCTTTGGGATCTGGCTCTAATAGGAGCATCATGCCCCCTTGCCACCCCTTAATTACCTCTTGGCGGTCTAAATAACGAACCCCGATCGCCGGATCTGCAATGACGTATTTATCTTTTTCCTGCCCGTACAAAACAACGAAATGATATCCCTTCCAAAAAATAATTGCCGGTAAAGCCCACTCATCCAATTCGTCGAGAATTTCCGGTTCTGCTTGGATGGCTGAGGTTATAAAGCCCAGTTCCTGCGCCCCATACTTAAGCCCGAGTAAAGTGGTTCCCCCTTGGCGAGTCCCCACCAGCGCCCTAATTCGATTAATTCTGATATTGCGTCCGTGATGCTTTGCAATGATCGCCAAACTTGCCGCCGCACAGTCCTCACCACTCTGTTGTTGAACCCATTGATATTTAGCCATGCAAGTAATGCGATTTTTTACACCAAGTAAATTTTGCTTAAGCGATACCATCTCAAATCAAATGTAGTAGTTGATACAACTACAATTTTTATTGTTAGCGCATTCTATCAATAATGCAGGTAAACAAAAAATAATGAAAACTTAATTTTAATTTAACCTTAATTTAATCTTATATTAATTTGCGTCTGTTATGGTACAAAGATTAGTTATTTAACTAGTGCCATACGAGGAAAATTTCATGTCTAAAGTTGAAAAGTCCGTACAAGTCCAAGAGACAAAATCCCAGTCCACCGCTCCCAAGTACCGTGAACTCTCTGATGCTCAATTAGAGGTTGTTTGTGGTGGCATCGCTATAATCTGTGGTGACAATGTGAAGTTACCTGACTCTGCCATTAAAAACGCGTAGGAAATTGTTTTAAACAATTTAGTTCGATAAGGCTGACTTTATTGATCAAGCCTTTTGATGTGGATGGACAAACTTCATTTCACTAGTCAAACATTTTTGAGGAATACTCCCATGTCTAAAGTTGAAAAGTCTGTGCAACGTCAAGAAACAAAATCCCAGTCTTCTGCTCCCAAGTACCGCGAACTCTCTGACGCTGAGTTAGAGGTAGTTTGTGGCGGTTCTATGTTGTTCAACGCATTTATTAAAAATTAGTCTTTGTAACACCTCTAAATCAATTAGGACTCTAGTGCCTACTTTTATCTAAGCTTGATTTAGAAGCTGTTTATGAAATTTAACTGCCACTTTAAGTTCCCCCTATTTGGGGGGATTTGGATTCTTTAGATTTATAGTCAGGGATGATATTTGCAAATGTTTTCCCGTCCATATTGTGACTATAGCTAAAACTTTTTGAGCTGATTTTCCATGTATGAACCAATTCAATTGGACAGTGTTTCGGCTGTAAATTTTAAAGAATTAACCTACCCAGCCTATCAGTCTCATCTGCTGCATATCTCAGAGGATAATTCTTGGATAGCTTTCGGTCTGGAAATTGAAAGCTATCCCGTTGGTCTTGTTCTGGCTAAAGATGCTATCTGCGAGGAAAAAAAGGTTGCCGAGATTTGTTCACTGTTTGTCATTCCCGAATATCGTCAACGGGGAATCGGTGCTGCGCTACTGCGATCGCTGGAAAATGAACTAATACATCGTGGTTGCGAAAAAGTGTCCTTAGGTTACCTCGATAATCCCAATAAGGTATTTATCGAACAAATGCTTGCAAGCTGTAATTGGGAAAAACCAGCAAAAACGGCATTGATCTGCTACGGAAATATGGGGAAGTTAAAAAATGCCAGTCTTTTGAAAAATTTCGACAAGTTATCAGCAAAGCTTCCTGCTCAGTTTTCGCTTTTCCCTTGGTCGAGCCTCACCGAAGCAGATGCAGAAGCAATTAAAAACACAATGGAAGCCAATCCGCTCATTAAAAAATTTAATCCCTTTGTGGAAAGTCATAAGTTAGAATCCCTCAACAGCTTAGGCCTGCGTTACAAAGATGAAGTTGTTGGCTGGATGCTTACCCATCGCATCGCCCCCGATACCATTCGCTACACCCAGATGTTTGTCGATCCAGCTCTTCAGCCCCTCAGCCGAAGTTTGATCATGCTTGCTACGGCTATGAATATTCAAATTAAAACTGCGCCAGATGCTCCTAAAGCAACCTGTCGAGTCGACATTGATAACTATCCTATGGTTAATTTTGTTGAGCGTCGTCTTGCTCCCCATCTCGACAATCTTAAATATGCGTGGCGGGCTTCTAAACTTTTAACATGACTACAAATATTGCATAATATGATTTTAGTTTTTTATTCGATAACAGTTAATGACTGCTGATAAATATACAGTTGCTATCAATGAAAACGCTCTAAAAATACTGGGCGAAATTGTATTTTTAATGGGGGCTTCACAGAACTTTGCCAAGTATCCTGTTAGTTTTATTATAAATTACCTTTTGCCCTCTATCTACCTGAATCAATATCGAATCTATCGGACAGTTAAAGATAATAAGCCAATTGGCTTTGCTTGTTGGGCTTTTATTAATGATCAAGTAGAAAAAGAACTTATTGAAAATGATATTAATTTAAGTGTCGAAGAGAGAAACTCGGGAGAAAACATTTATGTTCTTTACTTCATTGCACCCTTTGGTCATGCCAAACAAATTGTCCATGATCTGAAAAACAATATCTTTCCCAATAAAATAGTCAAAGGTTTAAGGCTAGATAAAGATGGGAAAAAAGTCCTACGGGTAGCAACTTATTATTGCTAAAAGCATAATCTAAGAAACAAAGATTATTTTACAGTTATTCGATTGAGAACACAACTAAAAATCTGTTTAAAAATTTTATTTATCCCCTAACTCCCTCAATATTGGGTGTTTTTTAAACACGTTCTGAAGCAGAATGATTTACCAAATTGTTGCGATTTCATGATATCAGAATAGAATTCGTTGTGCAAATGTAATCCCCATAACATTTACCTCATTTTTTACTGTTTTATGTGTTAGGGTTATTGAGTAAAAATTAAGCATCACTGTATCTGGCTAAAACTTTATCTGATTAAAGTTTAGTTTTATCTAGTTAAAGTATTAGAGTCCAGTGGAGGGTTTCAAAATGGGGAAAATATGGCAAGGCTCGGAATCAGCTGACAACATCGATCTCAGACCATCTGATCGTCATAAATTCGATGTTGTTTGGGCAAAATCCGGAGATGATCTTGTCCATGGTCGAAATTTTTCCAGCCTATCAGGAGCCAATGACACCATATCTGGAGCGAATGGGAACGATGTCATCTACGGCCACCACGGAGATGATTTTCTTTCAGGTGAAGGGGATTCGGACACAATTTATGGCGGCTTTGGAAATGACGCCATCCGTGGGGGGTACCACGACTGGATTCCTGGTGGAACTCCTGATGGAGCAGATAAACTTTACGGAGAAGAAGGTGATGACATGATTCTCGCAGAAGGAGGAGATGATCAGATCTGGGGAGGCCCTGGCAATGATCGGCTTTTCGGAGAACATGGAAATGATCAAATCTGGGGTGAGGATGGAGACGATTATATTGACGTTGGTCCTGGACTTGATTCAGCGTGGGGAGGAAATGGAAACGATACAATAACGAGCAATTGGATGGCCGGGCGGAAATACTTATCCGGAGAAGACGGGAACGATACTATTTTTGGTGCAGAAAATAGTGACATCATCGAGGGTGGCCCTGGAGATGATGTTCTTTGGGGACTTCGTGCCTATCCTTCCTCGGTTGGCGATGCCATTGACAGAATTTACGGTGGTCCTGGGAACGACTTGATTTATGGAGATTCGTTTTATTTTCCTAATGATGGTCTTTGGTCTAGTGTCCTCCAATACACTCAAGACATAATCTGGGGCGGACTGGGGAATGACACCATACAAGGAATGGCCGGTAATGATACGATTTATGGAGGAGAAGGGAACGATATTATTTATGGAGGCTACGACCCTTCAGGTAGCTTTATCCCCCCCGCAGAATTCCATGGAGATAATTTTATAGATGTTGGTACAGGCCATAATTTTGCCTATGGCGGTCCTGGTAACGATGTAATCAAAGTCTCAGGAGAAATCAGCGAACAGGGTTTTAATATTCTCATTGGTGGTGACGGAGACGATCTAATCCAAGGGGGAGACAATTCCGTTCCGATTGAAGATCTAGTAGTTTTACCCGGTTTAGAGGAGCAGGTCAAAGAGTTAAAAGAGTTTATCAAAACCCTAGAAAACGCTGAAGGTGTTGTCCCGACAATCGGTGACTTCATAGACGGGGGTAAGGGGTTTAATACCATTGAGGCGGGAGATGGGACAGATATTATTTTGGCAGGACTACCCACTTCAGCCAACACAAAAGACAAAGTTCAATTGATTTACGGTAATTCTAAAACGTCTGGAAGGCGTGAAGCCGATATTTTTATTGTTTCCACCGTTGCTATTTCCAGAAAAGATGCGATTAATCAAGCCATGGTGGCAGATATTACGAAACTTTCTCTGAAAGGATTGAAAGTAGGACTAAAGGTACTTAGTGTCGCCGGGGCAGTGGTTCCAGGAGGGAAAATTCCAGAGTTAGCATTGGAAATGGGCATCCTAGGGGTGGAAATATTTTCAACGATCAGTAAGTATAGTGCAGGAAACCCCCAGGAGCCTAGTATTTTAGATAAAATGACCGTTATTAAAGACTTTGATCCTGGACTAGATGTTCTGTATTTAGATAACGGCGGGGGCAAGATTAGGTATTCCGTAACATATCAGCATCTAACGATTGGTGACAAAGATTATCGAGGCCTGGTTTTTCGCGATGGCCAGGGGAAATCAGAAGAACCGAGGGTGATTTTAGAAGGTTTAACAAATCGCCACATAGAACAAATGGTCTCAAAAGTTGTGGAAGAAGAAGTTAATGGAATTAAGGAAGCGAGAATGATTAGTTATACATTTTTGCCTAATATCAAATCAGACAAGCCAGAATCACTCCAACAGTTTCCGGAACCATACATTCAGGGAAGTCCCTTTGTTCTCACGGAAGATAACGATCATGTCACTGTTATCGACTCTGAGAGTCGCGAAATACAAGCCTTAGGGGGAGATGACGAAATCATTGTGGATTTTGGTCAACGGGTTTTTGCCGGCGCAGGCGATGATGAAATTTACGCAGGAATATCCTTAGGGGGTAACACCTTATCCGGAGGCATCGGGAAGGATCAATTCTGGTTCTATGACGATCAGGCAGCGGAAGTAATTGATAGTTTCAAAGAAACAATAAAAATAGTAAATGTTGGTATTGCTGATGCAAATGAGCAGGAGAGGTTTATCCGCCAAATTTATGGCGATATGTTCGGTGAAGGCTCAATAAATGTGATTGTAGATTTTGACATTGATGAAGACTCAATTGGTTTTGCTGATTTTCTTGTTCCCGTAGGAGTTAATGATGTCCAATTAAGGCAGGAAGGCAATGACGCAATTATTTCCCTCTTTGCCAGGGATGTCGCTCTTTTGCAAGGTGTTAATGTTGAAAGTCTTTCCCCCGAGAGTTTTACCTTTGATAATTCTTTGTTTGAAAATGTTATAGGCAACAATGATAATAGTATTGTCGATGAGCAAGATGATTTAGTTGATGTCAGCCCGGGGAATGATGATTTTGGGAACTTTGATCCTAATTTTAATTTTCCCAGCCCAATGCCACGTATTAGTGCCGAAGAACTATTAAGTGGCAGGAAAATAACTAGTTTACAGAGCGAAGGGCAGTCCTTATCCCTCAGTGGCGATGTTATGGGAACCGATGGCGATGACCGAATTATCGTCAATAGCAATCAAGAGGTTTTTGCTGGTGCGGGCAATGACGTGATTTATGCCAGTATTTCTGCTGGGGGTAACACTCTATCTGGGGGGAGTGGCAAGGACCAATTCTGGTTTTACGATGATCCCAATGGAACATTAGGTATTAACATTGTTGAAAATGTCATTGATGAGGGTGGTCTTAGTTTTGATGCGATTGAAGAATATGGGCAGAGGTTTAGTACCAGTGCAATTAATGTCATTACAGATTTTAATCCAGAAGAAGATGTGATTGGGGTTGTGGATTTTCCTTTCCCCCTAGGGTTAAATAGTTTTACCTCCAGGCAAGAGGGTAATGATTTCATTATTTCTCTATTTGAAAAAGACATTCTTCTCCTACAAAATATTCAAGAAGAAAATTTAACAACTGAAAATTTTGTTTTCGATAAATCTTTATTTGAAAGTATTGAGAAAAACTTTTCTTCGCCTCCAAATTTTTCATCTGTTGTTCCGATCGCCAATGATATTCAAGCTGGGATTTTAGCCAACTCTTTCCACGTCAAATTGTCTGACGAGACACAAATGGTAGTTAAATACCAGAATCAACCCTTTGTCAATGGCACCTTTGGTAATTGGCAAATCCTAGAGGCAGAAACGATTAACGGGATCAATCAAATTCTCTGGCGAAATCCCGACATCGAGGAGGTTGGTATTTGGAATACTGATGCCAACTGGAATTGGATTTCCTCTGAAACTTGGTCGGCCAATTCTTTGAAGACTCTTAATGCCGAGGTCACCTTCCAAATTGACATCAACAATGATCAACTTATTGGTGACAGCCTCACCAACGTGGAAACCGAGGGTTCTATTAGCCTCCTGCGAGGAATCTTTGGCTATCATGTTCAAACTGGGGATGGTCTGACGACTCCTTTACGTTACCTTGGGGAGGCTTTTGAAAATGACATTGGTAACTGGCAAGCCCTGGCTGCGGAAACAGTAGAGGGCATCAACCAGGTGCTCTGGCAAAACCAAAGCTCTGGAGAGATTGGTGTTTGGTATGCGGATAGTAACTGGAACTGGGTTTTCTCTAACGTTTTTGTCCCTGGCTCCTCCCAGGCCCTGGCTCAGTTCAATGCTTTCGGAGTTGCAATTAATGAAACTGGATTAGCTTGATAACATTTAAAGTCTATGATGTTACTGATTCAAATTGATAATTCTCTACTCCAAACAATCTGAAATATAAACTTCATTTTTTGGAATATTTTGTTTATTAAATCGAACTTTAAATTGGTAGACCATGATATCCTAAAAATGTCATATGTTAATTGATATTTGATATTATTCAGAACCATTTCTCAATCACAAATACCTAAAAATGATCAGAACTAAATTGGTTGAGTTGTCCACCATTGAAGCTGTAGCCTATCGCCAAAAACTGAAAGATCCAAGTAAATCTGGTGTCGTAATTTTGCGTTACGATGCTGATCAGTCAGGATTAGCTACCATCAATAAAGCTTCTGGGGAACCAGACCTTGCGGCGAACGTTCCGGTTGACTTATTTCCTGTAGAAGCTTTTCGGGAAGCTTTGGAATTGACTTCCGGGTTGCCCTATTCTAAGCGGGGTAAAGTTAAGTTAACGACAACAGTTTCTGTTCCAACAAATCCCCCCGATGCCGTTGAAGATGATGGCCCCGAGGACTTGGAAACGGTCTGCAGCCAAGAGTACGAAGCTATTGTTAGAGCGTACACTAACAAAAAAAGCGAACTTTCATACGATTTGCTCAATAAGGATTTTATTCAATTTGCTAATTCCAGTAAAATTGTTTCAACTATGGTGGCGGAGAAAGCGTCGGAGGAAGACATTCGTAATCATATTGTCAAAGTTAAATTAGAGTCCCTTACCAATAATCGAGAGTTAAGCATGGGGCAAACCAAGCTGATTGTAGAGATGTTAGACGCAGTCAGTCCCAGGGGGGTTTTCCGTGAGTTGAATGCTGAAATTCGTAGAATGCTTGCCCGACGATAAAGTTTTTTTGATAGGGTTAAATTTTCAGACTCGGAGACCACATATCTCCTTTGATAGTGGCCGACTTTAACAAGACTCCAGGCGATATCAACTTAACCACCATGGCTTTACCTGGGGTCGTTTCATTGTTGGGAATAATTCCCCGATTTAGGTTCAGCAAAATGGCCATCTACTTATCATAATCACTGGCGATCGCCAAGCTTTGTTTTTGTCCTCCGGAAATATTTGCCCCTACCGCACCGAGAATCGTTTCGTATTGCTCGGGAAATTGATTAACAAATCACGGGCATGGATAATTTGTCAAGCTAAAGTCACCTTAGAAAGGTGTATCTCAGGCAAGCTTAAAAATATAAATAACGTCAATTTTACAAAAAAAATGCTAGGGGAATATTAAGAGAACATTAAGGTTGTTGAAAATAGCTAAAAATAATTAAAATTTGTATGATTTTGACCAAAAGTGAACTTTGTGTTATGGTTACAGGGCGTGGTTGACTCGAGTTCAATACAGAACTCAAGGGCTCCGGGTAAATGTTTAAATTTTTGTAAAATCTGTAAAGCATTAATAAAAAACTTTTCCAAAAATTTGGATTTTACCTCAATCACTCTGCCATTTATAACGGTTAACAAAAGACAGAAACCCAGGTTTTTGTGAAAAAACAAAGGGAAGAGGGGCCTGTCTAAATTTTAGATTTATTTAAGACAATTGTTCGAGACGTTCACCCGGGAATGATTGACCCGATTTTCAAAGATTCTAAGAATCTGCAACTTAATACTTTTTCCATTCTTGTTAACACTTAAGTTAAGAGCTTCTTTGCCATGGCTAACAAATTCAAATTTACTGGTAATTTACTCGAACAAAAAACTGTCTTCCTGGAAAATGGAACAGAGGCAACTAAATCGGTCTACGATGATGTCAAGCTTTATTGGGATGGTACTGCATTAATTCAGGTTGGGGACGGTCGTCGCAGTGATGGCAATTACATCGAAGTTTTAGAGTATGTAAACAAAGATGGAAAAAAGATTCAAAATGTAGCTGCCCTGGGAACATTTTATAGTCTTGCAGGTCCTCAGCCCATCAGGCTTTTCCGGGGAGCTGTCGCTTTTAATGATGTTTTATCGGAGAAGAATAAAGATAAGTTGGTAGGTCAAGTAAAGCGTAGTGACCGTATTGAAGGTGGCTATGATCCAGTGCAGGACATCATCGGTCTCAATTACCAAAACATTACTTTTTTTGATGGTGAAAACAATGCAGGTGCTGTTTCATATCGAGCGGCTCCAGATATCTTTCCCGGTATCAACATCCCAACTACTGACTCTTTTTTTGATCTTACTTTCCCTGGAGGCACTCCGACAATAAGCGGGGGACGTATCCAGTTGCCGGATATCAATTTAGGCAATGCTTTCAACTGGTACTACCAGAAAAAAAACAAGGGTGCGTTCAATATTCCAACTTTTGAACCTAGGGATCCAAAACCAGGAAAACCAGATGATCCGAAGAAACCAATTAAGATTGGTGGTATTACCGGAGTAGCTCTAGAAATTAATAGTATCGACAAGTACGTTCAAGTTCAGGGGAAAGCCGATGTTGACTTGTTCAAAATGGCAAAAATTGGAGTCGATATCGCCGGCCAGCGATTTATCCGTATTTTCGATAATGATGTTCAAACGGTTTTTCTCGCTTCCATTGAATTCGTTGACTTCGGCGCTGTTAGGATTAATCTTTTAAGTTTTGATTTTAATTCAATCAAAAAACAAGCGACGGTAGCTGGTGAAATACTGATTCGTCCTTGGAACAACCTGAAGGTGGGCGGCAGGATTGGAACAGAATTTACAACAAATCCTGCAGGAGGTATCGCTGATATTCGAATCAGTACTATTGGTCTTTATGCAGACAATCTGAATGCCTTGATTTCTACACCAGAATCTCAAATTTACCTCCAGCGCATTGGGGTTGATTTTGAAAATATTCCGCCCTTGGCTCCGGGGCAAAGTTTCAATCTGGGCGGGTCTCTTGCGGTGTCCCTGGGGCAATCATTTGAGGTGGATTTCCCCGATTGGCTAGGGGGCAGCAAAAAAGGTGAGGGCATCAGTGCTGTCCGTATCGATGGAGCAGTAACACTAAAAATTCCGGTGGGCATTGACCTAGCCGCCAAAATTAGTATTCTGGGATTCCCAGTTGCAGAGAGTCGATCCTTCCTCAACCTTGATGCTGCAATCAAGGGTACGGGAGTAGTACTGAAAACCAATACCACTTACCGCACGCCGTTCGACGTAATAACAACAAATGGAGAGTTCAGCATAGATGCAAGGCTTAACTTTAGCCTTCGGTCGGGGGCAAGGCTTAACATACCGACTTTTATACCCTTTTTAGGTGGGCTACAACTTGCTGGGGCCAACGCCATGATCAAGTATGCTGCCCCCTACCACCCCACAGCTCAGTTTCGACCTGAATATGGTTTTGTTGCGGGATGGGTAGATGTAAATACTTTGTTTTTCAAAGATAGTATTGGCTTTAGGGTCGGATTTGACGGCAAGGTTGGCATCGTCAAGGGAGAGGATATTAAGGGATTTGGCGGCATAGCAACGGTGGATTCCCTTGATGAATTTGGTTTACTCGCCACATCTGAATCAGCCCTAGCGGCTTATGAAGAGCAGAACGCCGGCGATCAGCTAGCAAGACAATCCTTTAATGTCCGTCAAGGGCGAGAATGGGCGTCGGTAAGTATTCGGTGGCTGAGAAGAGGTCGCTACGAGACCCCAGCAGCGATGTTTAACCTGAGGTCCCCCAGCGGAACTGTCTACAGATACGCAGATTATTTACAAGGGACTAGGGTCAAGCTCTGGAACGAGTTTAGTGATGAGTTCGGGACTTCTCTCTTCATTCCGAGACCGGAAGCGGGAACCTGGACAGTTGAGCAAGTTCGGTCGGATGATATCGGGCCAATTCAAATCAAAATGGTTCAAAATTCCATCGCCCCCGTTGCAGAAATTAAGCAATTTGCTCGGGATCCTAATCGCCAGTGGGTAGACATTCTTTACACCGTTACTGGCGATCCCTTTGCCGAAAATATTAAAGTTAATCTTTATGCGGACACCGATGGCAAGGGGGGAGATGGTTTCCTCATCACCACAATTGACCACGACCCCAAATCAAGTGGAAGCTACCGCTACCGTTGGGATTTAAGCAATGTTCCCCAAAGTGTTTACCACTTGTATGCATCGGCGGAAAGTGAGGGGCACTTACCCAATGACCGGTATTTTACTGGCGATCTCAGTGTGGCGACAAGCACTGGTTCAGCAACGGATAGTAACCTTCCCATTGGCGGCATTGAGTTGGGCCAAGGCAATGATTTACCCGTTGTTAAGGATCTCAGCGCCAACTGGATTGGGGACGGTAAGTTTTCGGTAACCTGGAGCGATACCGCAACGCCCCAGTACTACAATGTACGCTGGTCTAATAATCCTGCGGGAGTTCTTGATAATCCCCTAGACCCTGATTTTAGCGGTATTCAACCTACTTCCGGCTTAGTAACTATTTACGAAGAGGAAGATGGACGTTTCTATCACAGACTTATTGTTGATGGCCTGACCGAAGGGGAATTATACCGCTTTCAAATTCAATCGGTGGACGATAACGATCGCCTAGGGGCGGTAGGGAAAACATCCCTGGCGGTGGCAGGTAATTATGATGCGGCGATCGCCTTAGGTGAGAGCGATGAGTGGGAATACGTTGCGGTGTTGGGCGAAACTTATACCCGTGAAGTTAGCAAGGCTGAAAATGAAACCGTAACTCCCCTAATTCTGCCGGAAGGGGCCAGCTATGACCCAGTAACCAATCAACTTATTTGGCAGCCGACGGTTGACCAACTAGGAGAACATTGGCTGCAATTTAAAGTTGAAAATCAATTCGGTGATGTTTATCTAGAAACCCAACGGGTGCAGGTGCTTGAGTATTCCCTTGAACAGCTTCAAGTGATTAATTTACCGGAAGACTTCGACATATTTGAGTACCAAAAAAATAATCCCATTAACCTCAATTCCCTGATTGTTGCTTCCGGAAACGGTGATAGTCTAGGGGATGACAACCTGGTTATCAATGCCAATCCTAAACTTATCACCATGGAGAGGGGAAATAATACCTTTGTAGTGGGTTCTTACACGAAAGTTTTAGGTGGAGCAGGAAACGACCTTTTGCAAGCTTCCCCCGACAACAGTTTCGGTGGTGTCCATTTAAATGGGGGAGAAGGCAATGACATAATCATCGGCGGGGAAGGTGATGATACCCTTTTGGGCGGCCTCGGAGATGACATCATCTGGTGGAGTTTAGGAGACGATTTTATTGACGGTGGCGGAGGTACCGATACTTTAGCGGGCATTCAATTGCTCAATCTGGCAGAAAGCGAGACGATCAACATTAAAGGCATTGAAATATTTCAACTCGCCGATGCAGGAGAAGTTGTCCTTGACCAAGCCGCCATCCTGGCGATCGCCCCCGATGGAAATATACTCCGCATCGAAGGTGACAACGGAACCATCTATCTCAATGATGACTGGCAACAACAAGGACAAAGGAAAGATGAAGACGGGAATTTTATCCTTTACACCGCCGGGGATGCCACCCTTGCCATAGAAGATTCCCATGACATTGTCTTCTTAACCGGAGAAGTCGGCACTTCCTTAGGACAATTTAATCTGGATGAATTCGGAGATACATTGAAGAATGTTTCCACTTTCACCCTCAGCACACTTCCCGGTTGGGAATATAGCACTGCTTCTGAAGGTTTTAAGCTAAGTCTAGCCGTTGAACCAGGGGATAGCAGCACGATCGCCATTGATCTACTACCGGAGCACCAGGGAGTAAATACTTTTTTAAGACAAGATCCGGCAACTGATATTTGGACTGAATTCTTATTTGACGGTAACGTCGGCGCTGAATTAATCGATAGCAATAATGACGGTAAATTTGACCAAATTCTTCTCCACCTTGAAGACGGCGCACCATCGGATCTAGATGGCCTGGCCGATGGCAAAGTGGAATTGTCCGGGCTTTTAGCGACAACAACACCAGGATTGGCAACCCCTGTGAGTGGTTCAGGGTTTTTAAATGGATTTGGCCAACCCATACCATTGACGGTGCGGGCTGTGTCCTTGCCTGTAAGTGGCAATTTTGAGTTCGGCTTTATTAAAACTGATTATGATGATTTCCGGGGGCTGGTCGGTGCCTATGATCCCACCGATGAAGGTTGGTCAGCTTTTATCCCCCTCGAAACCCAAGCCGGGGTTTTTCGTAACGGTGAACGGAGTTCATTTAGCCCTGTTTTGGAAGCCGCTCCGGCGGATGGTTTGGCCTTAAACCGAACTCTGGCTCAACAAGTGCTTACTTCCGGTAATTCCCTGGCTTCCACCGAACATAAGGACATCGGTACGTTTTCCCAGGTCACCATTGAGGATGCTTATAGTTTGACTCCCTATATCCTTGACTTGAACAGTAACGAAATGTTTTCTGTTGAGGATGAGAATTTGTCAGTGACCCAGGATGGTCGGGGTTTTACCCAAATTTCCGCAGACACCCCCAACGGGAAATATGCCGTCGAAGTTTTTACCCTTCCCCTCGTTGTCCCCGGTTTGCAAGGAGAGGCGATCGCCACTGATATTCAAATCCATCGTGCTGGTGAATATCAAAACACCCTTGGTTTGTATAAACTCGCTAATGCCAATGGGGATATTGATATCAATAACGATGGCATAATCGATTTCTCGCCAGGGCAAGCGGGCTATGCTGAAGCGGCGGTTCGCATGACCCAGAGTCGAGATCCTTTAACTGGAGGCATCACCTTTAGTGCCCCAGACAATTTTTCCCAAAAAACGGCGACCACTCAGTTAAAAGCAGGGGGTAATTACGGCTTGTTCCTCATCTCCAATGGAACCACTGAGCAGTTCCTCCAACAAAACCCCGGTAATCAACCAGGCAATGTCAACGCTTTCTTTATGTACGACCAAGCCAATCCAGATAACGAAAGTCACTTCATGCGTCTTGGACAATCCCTTTATGGAGTTGAGGATCTATTCGGCGGTGGCGATCGAGACTTTAACGATCTTCTCATCAGTCTGGATTTTGCTGGGAACATTTAGTTATTAAATTCCCCAGAAAACTAACCCTTAACCACTGTCCATGCCGCCTTTCCCAACCAAGATTCGGATGGGAAAGTTTACCCTTTTTCAATCCTACTCAGCGGTCTTGTCCTTAACACCCCGGACAATGCGGGAAAGCTCAGATTTTTCATCCACACTAATGCGGGTGGGGGAACCACTGATAATCCGCTCATAATTGCGGAAGGAATCGCGAATATCAGGGCCATCATGGCTAATGCTATATTCTCGAATGCCTTTATCATGCCAGGAACCCCGCATTTTAAACACATTCAATGCCCGGGACATTTCTCCTCGGATTTCCACATACTGCAACATCAAAATGGTGTCTGTAATGGTGGAAATATGGGATTCCGTAATGGAATGGGCCCCCATAAATTGGTCCGTGGTATTGGTAAAGAAGCCAGTAATCTCCTCCTGTTTGGCGTAGCCCGTTACCCCAATGACAAATTGACGGAAAGCATTATTGGTCACTCCCCGGGCCAGGGCAGAAAGGGAATCAATGGCAATGCGGGAAGGTTTAAATTCCGATATTTCCGACTTGATCATTTGCAAATGATCCTCCAAGCCCGCCGATTCTGGATAGGTACAAAGAAGTTTTAATAAACCCTTGTGTTCCATTTCTTCAAAATCAATGCCCCAGGAAGAAGCGTTGCGGGAAAGCTGAGCCCTGGATTCCTCATAGGCAAACAAAATGGCCCGTTCTCTTTGGCGACAACCTTCCTGCAAAAATTTGCTTACCAACAGGGTTTTGCCCGTACCAGTAGCCCCCGTAGCCAGAATAATCGAATCTTTGAAAAAGCCACCGCCACACATTTCGTCCAAGGTTTGTACTCCCGATGAAATGCGGGCATTGGAAGACCTCTGGGTGAGGCGCATGGCTCCCAGGGGAAAAATGTTAATGCCGTCGTGGGTGATAGTGAAAGGATATTCCCCCTTCATGTGGGTGGTACCCCGTAGTTTGAGGATTTCCACCGTGCGTCGTCGCCGTTCCCCTTCTAAAACATTACGCAAAACCACCACGTTATCGGAGACGAATTCCTCTACGCCAAAGCGGGCAATGGGGCCATATTCTTCCACCCGTTCGGTGGTCATAATGGACGTTACCTGGAGCTGTTTTAACCTAGCCACCAAACGAAAAATTTCCCGCCGCACCACCGAAGCCGCATCATATTGTTGAAATACCGCTGTGACCGAATCAATGGAAACTAACTTGGCTTTATATTTCCGCACTGCATACTGAATTCTTTCAATTAAGGCCGACAGATCAAAGGTGCCCACCACTTCCTGCCCTTCCGGATCGGGGGAAGCATCGAGGATAAACAATTTGCCATCGTCAATTAATTGTTGTAAATCCCAGCCAAAACTATAGGCATTTTCAATAATGTCACTGGGGGATTCTTCAAATGTAATGAATAAACCCGGATAATCGAAATGGTGAATGCCTTGGTAAAGAAATTGTACTGCCAAGAGAGTTTTGCCTGTGCCGGAGGTGCCACTCACCAGGGTTGTACGGCCAATGGGTAAACCGCCGTGGGTAATTTCGTCAAAGCCCTCGATCACAGTACGAATTTTTTGCACTCCCTTCCTTGGCACATCGGGGCGATTACGTTCGTTAACAATCGGTAAGTTCATTAGCTAAATTTAGATTTTTAAAGAAGAAAAAAGTTAGTAAAATTAAAACTAAATAACAGTTTGACTAAAACTGATTGAATGTGTTGAGTTTGAGGGGCAGGATTAAAGTTTGTTAGGAGTCTGATGATGTGTGTTGATGGGGGAAATATCTCGCCCTGTTCCCCGATTTTCTATTGGTCTTCTGCTTCCCGTTCCCGAATTTCGTCATAGAGCAGGTCTAAACCAATCAATACTTTCTCTCGGTCGGAAAGGTCGCCGATGATTTTCCTGACAGGGGGCGGTAGGATTTTAGCCAAGGTGGGGGTGGCAAGAATTTTATCTTCTTCGGCTAATTGGGGATTTTTCAACACGTCGATTACTTTGAGGGCATAAACTCCCTGGAATTCTTGCTCAAGGATATTTTTTAGCATTTTTAAGGCCCGCACAGAGTTGGGGGTGTTGCCAGCTACGTAGAGTTTGAGAACGTAAGTTTTTTTAAAGGGGCTCATTTTACGGGTTTACTAGAACGAGGGGGAAACCAACCAAGAAACAACTAAGAAAATAGATAACCAGAGAATCGAGGTAGTTTCAACAGCCAAGAGTTGAGCTGATGATTAAACCGTAGCATTTGGTTATTAATCCGTCTGATAATATACATCAAAGGGAATGTCCTCCCGGGGGATGGAACGGCGATACATTTCCCCCAGATGGGCGAGGATGTCGATCAACACTAAACGATAGTCTAGGAGGACTTCTTCGCTCCGCCCTTCTAGCTTTAGATGCTGGGAAAATTCATCCATTAATTCCATGTGAATTTCCAGGATTTGAGAAATGGCTAGGTCGGCAAAGAAAGCCTGATTAACAAATTGATCTAACAGGTCATTAACTGTGCCTTCGTCACTAAAATAACTGAGAATAATCTCTCGATATTGGGAGCTTAAATCTTCTAGGTATTCTTGTTTTTCCTGGGGGGAAAAGTTGCGGTAAAAGTGACTGGGCTTACGTTTGTAGTACACTCCTAGGTAACCGAGTCTTTCTTTAAGTTTGTCAGCCAGCCTTCTTTGTTGTAGGAGTAAAAAGCTTTGGGATGATTCATCGACAATCGGGGCGGGGATAGTTTCCGTTTGGTTGGGGAGGGTACAGATGGGGCCAAGGTGTAGGTAATGGGCGATCGCCCGGTCTACGACGGTGGGCAGTTCCGACCATTGGGATTCGGGCAGATGAATTTCAGCGTTGTGATAGACAATGGTGGGGTGTTCGTCGGTGGTTTTGGCTAGGGCAGAAGGACTGGGTTCGAGCAAAATAATCGGCAACAATCGCCCCTGTTCATAGAGACGATTCAGCACTGGAAGGGAATTAGCTTCGTAATAGACTAACAGGCAATCAATCCGCTCAGGTTTGTCTTCTAGAAAGGCACAAAAATCATCTAGTGCTTGAAAAGTCGATAGGTAATGGCGATCGCCCTGGAAAATAGACCTGAGTCTATGGGCAACGTGTTCGGGAGCAAAAAGACAGAGGGAGAGGGGAGACTGCACAGGGGATCAATAATCAGTCGAAGGTTAATCAAATAAGGGCTCAGATAGGCTTTCTCACCATGGTACGGTGCAAGTTAAGAAAATATTAATACTATTAATTGGAAAATTGTGTTAAGCAACTCCCCTGAACGTTAACACAATCTGAGTGCTCCTTGGCCGGATAGCTTCCGGCCTGTTTACAAAGTTTGAATTTGTGCTCCCCATCTTGGCGCTGGGCCGTGTATGGCCTGGGGTAACTTTGGCAATTTTTTCTCTATGACCAGGGATTTGGAGACTTTTTCTTTTATCTCTTTGCCCATGGATAGCCCTTGGCTAGTTAACCCTTTTTGGCTAGGATTTGGGTGTCTAAGCCCCTGATCGCCGCCCTCCATTTTTTACAATTTTTGTATATGACAAGCAGAATTAATCCCCTCGCCGGCCAGCATCCCCCCGCCGACAGCCTTTTGGATGTGGCCAAACTTTTAGACGACTATTACCGTCAGCAACCGGACCCGGAAAATCCCGCCCAGTTAGTGAGCTTTGGTACCTCTGGCCATCGGGGTTCTGCCCTCAACGGTACTTTTAATGAAGCCCATATTTTGGCGGTGACCCAGGCAGTGGTGGACTATCGCCAAGCCCAGGGCATTACGGGGCCCCTTTATATGGGGATGGATAGCCATGCTCTGTCGGAACCAGCCCAGAAAACGGCGTTGGAAGTGTTGGCCGCTAACCAAGTAGAAACTTTTTTAACCACCGCCACGGATTTAACCCGTTTCACCCCCACTCCGGCGGTATCCTACGCCATTTTGACCCACAACCAGGGACGTAAAGAAGGTTTAGCGGACGGCATTATTATTACCCCTTCCCACAATCCCCCCACTGATGGAGGCTTTAAATATAATCCCCCCTCCGGTGGCCCGGCGGAACCGGAAGCGACCCAATGGATTCAGAACCGGGCCAATGAGTTGCTGAAAAATGGCAATAAAACAGTTAAACGGCTGGATTACGAGCAGGCATTAAAAGCCACCACCACCCATGCCCATGATTTTGTCACTCCCTATGTGGCCGGTCTGGCGGACATCATTGACTTGGATGTAATTCGTTCAGCGGGCTTGCGCTTGGGAGTTGACCCCCTGGGGGGAGCCAATGTGGGCTATTGGGAACCCATTGCCGCTAAATACAATTTGAACATCAGCTTGGTTAATCCCGGGGTAGATCCCACGTTTAAATTTATGACCCTGGATTGGGACGGCAAAATCCGCATGGATTGTTCTTCCCCCTACGCCATGGCCAGTTTGGTGAAAATCAAAGACCATTACGACATTGCCTTTGGCAACGACACCGACGGCGATCGCCATGGCATTGTCACCCCCAGCGTGGGTTTGATGAATCCCAATCATTTTCTTTCCGTGGCCATTTGGTATTTGTTTAGTCAGCGGCAACAGTGGTCAGGGCTGTCGGCGATCGGCAAAACCCTAGTCAGCAGCAGCATGATTGACCGGGTGGGGGCCATGATTAATCGCCAAGTTTACGAAGTGCCCGTGGGCTTTAAATGGTTTGTCAGCGGTTTGCTAGATGGTTCCTTTGGCTTTGGGGGTGAAGAAAGTGCCGGGGCTTCGTTTTTGAAAAAAAATGGCACCGTTTGGACCACCGACAAAGATGGCACCATTATGGATTTATTGGCGGCGGAAATCACCGCTAAAACCGGCAAAGATCCCGGCCTCCATTACCAGGATTTGACCGCTAAGTTAGGTAATCCCATTTACCAACGCATTGATGCCCCCGCCACTCCGGCCCAAAAAGACCGCTTGAAAAAACTGTCCCCCGATGACGTTACAGCTACCTCCTTAGCTGGGGATGCCATTACTGCTAAATTAACCAAAGCCCCTGGCAACCAAGCGGCGATCGGTGGGTTGAAGGTGACCACTGCGGAAGGTTGGTTTGCGGCCCGGCCCTCCGGCACGGAAAATGTTTACAAAATCTATGCCGAAAGTTTCAAAGACGAAGCCCATCTCCAGGCTATTTTCACGGAGGCGGAAGCCATTGTTACCTCGGCTTTGGGCTAATCGACCCGGTCAATGTTCCGTCTAATTCCCCCTTCCCCCCGGTAACTTAAACGCTGGGGGGATTGTCCGTCTGTTGGGGAAAATCCCTGTCTTTGCCCCTGTGTTAATTGCCTATGCCACGGTCTTTTTTATTACTTTTACTTTGGATGGTGATCGCCGCTGGGCTACGCAGTTGGAATTTGGCCAGTAAACCCCCTTGGACCGATGAATTTGCCACCTTGGTCTTTAGCCTAGGCAACTCTTTTGAGAGCATACCCTTGGGCAAAGTGTTAACCGTTGCCGATCTCCTAACCATTCTGCAACCCCTACCCCAATCAGAACCAAATACCGTCATTAATGGTTTATTAAACGGCGATAACCATCCCCCCTTTTATTTTGTCCTAGCCCATCTTTGGTATCGATTATTTCCCCCCGACGGCAACTATTTATCCTTGGCGATCGGGCGATCATTACCGGTTATTTTTGGTACCATAGCCATACCTTTAGGCTATGGCTGTGCCAAATGGATCTGGGGGAAAGACCAAGAAAAATTAGCTCAGTTTACTGCCCTACTGATGGCAATTTCCCCCTATGGAATCTTCATTAGTCAAGAAGCTCGCCATTATACTTTTGCTATTATTTGGGGCTTAATTTCCATTACTTGTTGCTTAAAAAGCTTAAATTTTTTATTAAAAAATAAACCCTTACCTTTTTCCTTAGTTATTATCTGGATATTGGCTAATTCCCTAGGTATTTCAGTCCATTTTTTTGCCGTTTTGCCCATCCTCGCCCAAGGTTTAGCCCTAGCACTGTGGTTGGGGATTTGGAGCCGTCAGGGAAGGATTAATTTTTTATCAGCGTTACAATCCCTTACGCCTGTCATACTAGGCACCGCCTCCGCTGGTCTGAGTTGGATTGTCATTATTAGTCAACGGGAATTTGGCCATGGCATGACCGAATGGATTCAATTTACCAATATGTCCTGGGTGGATATGCTAATTGGCCCCCCAGCCCAATTAGCCGCCGCTGGCATAACTATGTTTTGTCTCCTGCCTGTAGAGTCCGAACATCTCTGGATTGTACTGTTATCAGGCCTGGGAATGCTGGCTTATTTTATTTGGTTAACTCCGGTGATATGGCAGGGTTTAGGGTATGGTATCAAGACAGAAAAAGACACAAGAGTGATAGTTTTAGTAACCACGTTTATTTTTTTGATAGTTATTTATCTGACCATTAGTTACGGAGCTGGTTTAGATATCACCAGGGGAGCAAGGTATAGTTTCAACTTTTGGAGTTTACTAATGTTAATAGCTGGCGTGGGTCTAGGGAAAAATCCCCAGGTAAATTTCCACCGCAGTGCTGATTTAGGTCCATCAAATAGTCAATGGCGGCAATTAAATTGGTGGCAAAAAAGTCGCCGGGACCTCTATTTACCAATGATAATTTTGTTAATTGGCATTTTGAGTGCTGTTACTGTCACCCATAACTTGGCTTACCGGAAATATTATCGACCTGATAAATTTTTAACTCTCTTGTCAGAAAACCCTGTCAGCGAAACCCGTTGGATTGTCACCACCCATAAAAGCTTGGTGCAGGTAGGTGAATTGTTGGGCATTGCCTGGGAAGCTCAACGCCATTTTCCTGAGTTGGTACCCCAACTAAGATTTGTTTTTTTACCCCAGGAAAAATTACAAGATCCCGTTGCCACAGAACAGCTACAGAATTTATTGAAACAGGCGGAACAACCAGTAGATTTATGGCTGGTTAATTATTTTGCTCCCCTAGATTTTCCCGATTGCCAAATAGATCAAAGTCCGAAAGAAAATATCTTTGGCTATCCCTATCAACGCTTTAATTGTCTTATTAACCGCAAGTAAAATCGGGCTAAGAGAGCTATTCTAACTATCTCGCTTCTTGCTATATTTTCTAGATTTAGAAATTAATCTAATAAGCGAATTAATTCTTCCTTGGTTATTTCAGCGTCTCTGATGATTTTCAACAATAAACCTTTTCCAATAGTTTTACCGCCATGGATAGGAATGGTCACTACTCGATTATCTTGATCTTTTAGACGAACGTGACTTCCTTTTTGTCTAATAACTTTAAAACCAAGTTTTTGAAGTACGACTATGAGCTGAGTGCTTGTTACAGTAGGAAGCTTTGCCATCAGACCACCACTTTTTGGATGCCGATAAACTCAGAAGTAGATTCCAATTCAATCTCTTCAAGACATAATTCGATAACCTCACGAATATTTTGCATAAGCTCATCAATGGTCTCCCCCTGACTGTAGCAAGCTTTAAGTTGTGGGACTTCACCTATGTAAATACCATCTTCATCCCTTTCAATAAGAACATAAAATTCTTGCTTGTTCATTTTTTTCCTTGGTCTATTTTACTAGGCAGTTTGTTCAGTGCTATAAAAATCCTGTTTCTCAATGGCTGGCCTGATGTCATTGAGATCAATATAACGATCGGTGGCATTTCGTAATTCCCTAGCAATCATGCCTTCGGTGGAAACTACAGTTATGTGGGTACTTTTTGATCTTAAGAGTTCGATCGCCCGTTCAAAATCGCCGTCACCACTGAACAAAACCACCCGATCATATTGATCTACGGTGTTAAACATGTCCACCACAATTTCAATATCTAGATTAGCTTTTTGGGAATATTTGCCGGAAATGTCGTCATAATATTCCTTAAGAATTTTAGTTCTGACGGTGTAACCTAAACTTATAAGGGCATCACGGAAACCCCTTTGATCTTGGGTATCTTTTAAACCAGTGTACCAAAATGCATTGACGAGTTTTACAGATGGATCTTCAGTGAAGAAAGATAATACCCTTCTGGGGTCAAAAAACCACCCATTTTTCTGTTGTGCATAAAACATATTATTCCCATCCACAAAGATAGACAAACGATCCCTGCGGAAAGGAATACCACTATGAATTGACATATAAAGTTAAATCGTAAAAATAAAAATAACTAGCGATAATGCTAAGAAATAGAATAGAAGTTAGAAATAAAAATAATAGCTGAGGTTAGTTTAGCGCAATTGTTAACCCCTAGGGAATTGGGGCAATCACCAGTGCCACCCCAGAATACTTGATTTGGCGAAAAAGTAGCTAAATTTGCCCATCTCGGCTCAGCCGTGGCGATCGCCATGGGATGGTGACACTGTTTGGGCTGAAGCGGTTGGCCCCAAGCGGGCAGGGGGAGGGACTCCCGTCGGTATATTAATTTACGTACGACTTAGGTCTTGGCAGACTAACCAAGGTAGCCCAAGAATCATTTTTGACATCCTTACCAAGAAAAACCCTGTTCCCTAGGCACAACCGTCTGGATCCTGAAAGTCCCAAGCTTCACAATTCATTAAATCGATGATGTGGTCTCGCAAAAGGTAATCGTGCATTTCCAATTCCCTTTCTACGGCTAGCCACTGCCGGGCGGGGATGAATTGACAAAGGGTATAGATGGGTTGCTGGCGATCGAGGCGATTTTGGCGGACCAGTTCACTGGCGGTGGAGCGAATGACTTCGAGGGAAAAAACTGTTTCTTGGTGGAGGGGTGAGGAAATGACCATAGTGCTTCAACCGGAAATGGACAGTGTATAAAAAGCCAATATCTACGGAACTGGGGTAACAGAGCAGGCTAGGGGCTGGACAAAGCCCAAAATAGTAGTAATTTTGACGACCGGTGCAAAAACCTTTAACAATTTAGGGGCAAAATCTGTCTAAGGGAAGGGGGAAAAACCGTATAACCGTAACAAAAAATACAATCTCCCCTATTTTACGGATGGCATACCGGCAATGTCACGCTTTTGACCTTAATCTTTTGTTTATCTTTAGCTTTACTTTTTAGTGCGGTTCGCCCCCTGTTTTACATGGCATTGACAACGGGCCAAGCCAGGCTGAGCCAGTCTTTCTGGGCGATGGGGTTTATGGCCAGCCTGGGGGTTTCCCTCCAGTAGGTTGGCTCAACGACGGCATTAAAGTCACAGCTTTTTGATACGCTGGAAAAATCCATCACCCTTAGCCCGGCTAATTGGCAAGGACTTGGCTTGCTCCGTTGACCCTGAAACACCAAGGGGAAATCATGATAACGTTTATAAAAAAATTATCAGGGTAGAGTCAGCATGAAGAATCGTACTTTTACCGCAATTATCTATAAGGAAGAGGAGATGTACATTGCGGAGTGCCCAGAAGTAGGCACAGTCGATCAGGGAGAAACCATCGAACAGGCCATAGCAGGACTACAAGAAGCAACGCAACTCTATCTTCAGGAATTCCCACTGCCGGAAACATCACCTAGATTTGTAACGAGTATTGAAGTGAGTTATGCCTAAGTTACCGCGAATCTCTAGTCGAGAAGTAATTCGAGTGCTTGAAAAACTGGGATTTGAAGTGGTTCGACAAACGGGGAGCCATGTGGTGATGCAAAAAGTAACAACTGAGGGAAATATTGGCTGTGTTGTCCCTTTGCATCGAGAACTAAAGGTGGGTACTTTAAGTGGCGTTCTCAAGCAAGCCAGAGTTTCCGTCAATGAATTTATTGGGCAGCTTTGAGATGCCTTGTTAATCTAGAAATGGGTTGTGCATACCCTGCAGCGTGCTCCGATTGGGTCTTTCATTTGTCCCTGGGTGGTGCTAGATAGAGCCAAATTAACCATTGCTAAATGCGACGACTACCACGGTGATGACCGAAGTAGTCTTTTCTCGTCTTGAGAATAATTTCAATGCTGGTCGATTTAGGTAAAGTCACGGCTTTTTGATACGCTGGAAAAATCCTTCACCCTTAGCCCGGCTAATCCATCCCTAGTTATGAGTAAAAGTGAGCGTCGTGTTTTTCTGCTGGATTTTGAAAAGCCCCTCTATGAGCTAGAGGAAAAAATCAATCAAATCCGGGAACTAGCCGAGGAAAAAAATGTGGACGTGTCCGAACAGCTCAGTCAACTAGAAAGTCGGGCTGAACAGTTGCGTCAGGAAATTTTTAGCAATCTCAATCCTTCCCAGCGGTTACAGTTGGCCCGCCATCCCCGCCGTCCTAGTACGTTGGATTATATCCAAGCCATTGCGGATGATTGGTTTGAAATGCACGGCGATCGAGGAGGTTATGACGATCCGGCTTTGGTGGGGGGAGTGGCCCGCTTGGGGACTCGACCTGTGGTGATTATGGGCCATCAAAAGGGAAGGGATACCAAGGATAATGTGGCTCGCAATTTTGGTATGGCGGCCCCCAATGGTTACCGGAAGGCTCTGCGGTTGATGGAACACGCTGATCGTTTTGGTATGCCTATTATTACTTTTATTGATACCCCTGGAGCTTGGGCCGGCATCGATGCAGAAAAGTTGGGCCAAGGGGAGGCGATCGCCGTTAATTTGCGGGAAATGTTTCGGTTAGATGTCCCCATTCTCTGCACAGTGATCGGGGAGGGGGGCTCCGGGGGTGCATTGGGTATTGGCGTTGGCGATCGGGTATTGATGCTGGAAAATGCGGTGTACACCGTGGCTACTCCAGAGGCCTGTGCGGCTATTCTTTGGAAGGATGCGAAAAAGTCCGACAAAGCGGCGATCGCCTTGAAAATTACCGCCGATGATTTAGCGAAGTTACAAATCATTGATGGGATTATTCCCGAGCCGAAGGGGGCCGCCCACGCCAATCCATTGGGAGCCGCTGCTAAGTTGAAGGAAGCTTTATTGTTCCATCTCAATACCTTGGCTCAATTAACTCCCCAGGAACGCAAACAATTGCGGTACGACAAATTCCGGCATTTGGGTCAATTTTTAGAAACGGCGGTGTAAGACGAATAGAACTATGGAGGAAACCGGGGAAATAAATAAATCAGCAAATTCTGCGCCCAAAGGGGACCAAGTTAAAAGTCCTCTCCGTTATCCCGGCGGAAAATCCAAAGCCCTGAGACAAATTTTGCCCCATGTTCCTACTCAAATCAAAGAGTATCGGGAACCTTTTATCGGTGGAGGCTCTGTCTTTTTAGCCATCAAGCAAATTTTTGGTCAGCACATTAATAAGTATTGGATTAACGACTTAAATTTTGATTTATATTGTTTCTGGAAATACGCCCAGGAGGAAATTGAACGGCTAACTGATGCAGTCACAGTAATTAAACAACACCAAACCGACGGGA
Organism: Synechocystis sp. PCC 6803 substr. PCC-P; assembly: GCF_000284455.1. Lineage (GTDB taxonomy): Bacteria > Cyanobacteriota > Cyanobacteriia > Cyanobacteriales > Microcystaceae > Synechocystis. The sequence continues at coordinate 3,421,837 of NC_017039.1, read as the reverse complement.
GAGAACTTTTTGCCAACTTAACAAAAGAAGGGTTAGAGTTGGACGAATTCCAGCGGGCAGTGCGTTTTTTTGTGCTGAATCGCATTACTTTTTCTGGCACGGTGGAATCTGGAGGCTATTCTCAACAGGCGTTTGAAAAACGTTTTACCGATTCTTCCATTGATAGATTAAAAACTCTGGGAACAATGTTAGCTAATACGACTGTTACCAATGGGGATTATCAACAATTAATTGAACAGCCAGGAGAGAACGTGTTTATTTTTCTTGATCCTCCCTATCTGAGCGCGACTAAATCGAAACTCTATGGTAAAAAGGGGGATTTACACACTTCTTTTGGTCATCAAAGATTTGCTGAAGTGATGGAAAATTGTTCTCATAAATGGCTGATTACCTATGATGATTCCGAGGAAATCAGAAAATTATTTAGTTTTGCCCAGATTATTGAATGGGATTTACAATATGGGATGAACAATTACAAACAAGACAAAGCTTCCAAAGGTAAAGAGTTAATGATCAAAAATTATTAAAATTAATCGAAAAAAAACATGAGTAATCCTGAAGGTTATAACGTTTGGTCAGATAAGCCCCGTTGGTGTCAGCCTTGGACAATTTTGCTCACTGGGTCAGTAATTATTGCCTCTAGTTGGTTGCTGTTCCACCGATGGTGGTTGTCCTTACCTGTGGCCGCTGCCATTGCCCTCTGGTGGTGGTACTTTCTCCTGGCCTATCCCCGTTTGGTGCGTCAGGCGATCGCCATGGAGCTAGATCATTCACCCAATTCCCAGGCAAAGTCCAATTAAGCTTTCTTATTTTTAACCCTGTTGGGTAAACATTAACCAAGCCACAAATAAAGCCGCTACCACCAACTGCACCGCCATCACCGGCAAACCATAGCGGAGAAAACGATGGAAAGAAATTGGTCGGCCGTGTTGTTCGGAAATGCCCGCCGCCACAATATTAGAAGAAGCTCCCACCAAAGTGCCATTGCCCCCCAGGGTAGCGCCAAACATCATGGCATAAAACAAAGGCAATACCTCCGCCGGCAATTGTCCATCAAAGTTTGCACCCAATATTTCTGGTCCGGCAAAGCCGATATTGACCACATATTGCTTGAGCAGGGGCACCATGGCCACTACTAGGGGAATATTGGGCACCACACTGGATAACAACCCCACTGTAAATACTAAAACAATCGCCCCAAAGGCGATATTTTGTCCCACCACCACTGCCAAAAGTTGGGCAAGGGACGCGGTCACTCCGGTTTTTTCTAAAGAGCCAATAATGACAAAGATAGACATAAAAAAGATGAGAGTGCTCCAATCCACGTCCCGTAAAATATTATGGACAGTGTCAATTTTGCTCTGGCTAGCGAGGAGTAATGCCAAACAAGCTCCCATCAAAGCTACTGAGGCCGGCGGAATAGGAACGGGCAGACTTTCTCCAATAACGAAAAAAATCAGCACTAAAGTGATAATAACCCCCCCCGCCATTAATACCTTCGGGTGGTTGATTTGAGGATGGGGTAAATCCTCTAAATGAGTGAAACGACTGCGCCAAATATGTCGGAACAAAAAAGGAGTAATAACCACAATGCTAACAATGGCTAAAACTCCCATGAAGCTGAGCTTAAATAAATAATCATTAAAACTAATATTAATGGCATCACCGACAATAAAGGTGGCGGGATCCCCCACCAATGTTAATAACCCAGCACTGTTAGCTACAAAGACCATCAGAATCAAGATAGGCACAAAATCTACACCAATTTCCTGGGCTAAGGGGGGAATTAAGGGCGCTAACAACATAACGGTGGTGGCATTGGGCAACACCGCACAGATGGGAGTCGTAATCGCAATTACCCCTAACATGAGAAGTTTGCCACTTCCCTTAGCCAGCAGCACCATTTGGGTGGCTAAATACTCAAAAATTTTAGTCGGCTCAAAGGATCTAACCAAGACCATTACGCCAAAAAATAATGCTAAGGTGGCATAACTCTGACTGATGTAATCAATGCCCTCCTTGAGGGTAATTACATGGGTAAAAACTAGGATTAATGCCCCTAAAAAAGCCGCTATGGTAAGGTGGATTTTCTCGGACATGATTAGGAGAATAACGCCGACAAAAACTCCTAGGGAGAATAAAGCAGGCAGATTAGCTACCATAAAACCTCCGGAAGATTAAAATTAAACTAAGCCGTGATTAAGTAAAAATTGCAAAAGAATTAGCCCAAAGGCAGTAGCCATGGTTTTTAGTCCACAAAAAACTAGGCCACGACATAACTAGGCTGTAACTGGCACAAAACGAGGAGTCAAAAACTTTTCCCCAGCCAGTGGCAAATATGAACAAAAATTAATGAAAAGATTCTTCCATCATCAATCTCAACTTTATTTAGAACAGGATGAAATAACAGTCGCGTCTGTAGCTGAGTTCCTGAATAAAGTCAAAACATCGTTAAACAATGATGATTTATTAGTCCTCCCTCAATGCCTACGGGGTTAGCTGACGGGCTAGAAATGAGAGTTTTTCCTTTCTAATTTACTTAGAAATAAGCCCCAGAATTGGTTCCCCCGCTTTCTGTTCCCTCCACGCCACCGTTCAGAAAATTCAGGGCGTATTGAAGAAATAAAAATTAGGCTGACTTGTTACTGTTATCTATTGACGTTTGATTCTAGCACAAGCGTCAATCATCTCCTTCCCCATGCTTCTTCGTTATGGCCAAACCAGTTAATTTGCCTGATTATTCTCCCTGTAGCTGTTGCCCACCAATCCATGCTTTCTCCCGTCGTCATTTTCTCCGGGGTTTGATGGCCAGTGGTTTACTAGCTGGTTTCCCTTCCATGGATAATTCCCCCGTCCTGAAAAATTTATTCCAAGCTCAGGCGTTAGTGCTTAGTTGTATTGATTTTCGTTTCCTTAATTATCAACGCTCTTTTTTAAACGAGCAAAATTTAGACCAGGCCTATGATTGGGTGGCTTTGGCTGGAGCTTCCCTGGCTTTGACTGGTTTTCCCCATCCTGCTGAAGCAGAGACCTTTTGGGATCAACTGGCCCTATCCAAGCAGTTACACAACATTAATAGGGTAATTATTTTTGATCACCAAGATTGTGGAGCCTATGCTAAAGTTCATGCCCAACCCTTTGGCGATCGCCAGGCGGAGGAAAATTTCCATGCTGGTTATTTACACCAAGCTGAGGCACAAATCCGGGAGCGCTACCCCGATTTAATCGTGGAATTGTATTTTGTTGACCTCACAGGGCAAGTTAAGGTCATTGCTTCCTTGGCTTAGAACGGGTTAGGCATAAAAATTCCCACAGTTCACCGGTAGGGTAACCATGGGAAAAATTAAGTCTTGAATAAAAAACTGAGGAATTTTAGACAATCCTAAGCAACAACCTAACCAAAAGAACCTGTTGGCAATGGTTTGATTATCTCCCGAAGTAACCCCAACCCTTGGGCTAGGGGAACTTTAAAACACTTTTTAAGAATGTTTGGGACCCAGGCCAATTTTAGGGGCATAAACGGCCCGATCGCCAAGTTCATCTTCAATGCGGAGTAAACGGTTATATTTAGCAACCCGCTCAGAACGACAAAGGGAACCGGTTTTAATTTGCCCTACCCTGGTGGCCACGGCCAAGTCGGCGATCGTGGTGTCCTCCGTTTCACCGGAGCGATGGGAAATAACAGAACGGTAACTATGGCGAGTAGCTAGGGAAATGGTCTCTAAAGTTTCGCTCAAAGTGCCGATTTGATTGAGTTTGATCAAAATGGCGTTGGCAACTCCCAAATCAATGGATTTTTGCAGACGCACCGGGTTGGTCACCATCAAGTCATCCCCCACCAACTGGGTTTTGGTGCCCAGGGAAGTGGTTAAACCCTTCCAACTTTCCCAATCGTCTTCGTGCAAACCGTCTTCAATGGAGACAATGGGATATTGACTCACTAGCTTGGCCTGATAGTCGATGAATTCCTGGGGAGAATGGGAACCACCGTCGTATTCATACTGACCATTTTTGAAAAATTCACTGGCGGCAATGTCCATGGCCAAGGCAATTTGACTACCGGGTTTGTAACCAGCTTGTTCAATCGCCTCGATGAGAATATCTAGGGCCTGTTGATTCGAGGTCAAATTGGGAGCATAACCCCCTTCGTCCCCCACCCCACCGGAGAGCAGTTTTCGTTCTTTCAACACTTTGCCCAACACAGCGAAAACTTCCGCCCCCCAGCGCAGAGCTTCTTTAAAGGTTTCTGCCCCCACCGGCATGATCATGAATTCCTGAAAATCGACGTTATTGTCGGCATGGGCCCCACCGTTAATCACGTTCATCATCGGTACCGGCAGTACGTTAGCCAGGGGGCCTCCCAGGTAGCGGTAGAGGGGAATGGCTAGCTCAGCGGCGGCGGCCTTAGCGGTGGCTAAAGAAACCCCCAAAATGGCATTGGCCCCCAATTCTTTTTTATTGTCCGTTCCATCCCGGTCAATCATGGCCTGATCCACCGCCATTTGATCGAAGGCATCCAGGCCTTCCACCACCGGGGCAATTTTTTCTGTCACGTTCCGTACTGCTTTTTCTACCCCTTTCCCGTCATAGCGTTTGGGGTCTCCGTCCCGCAATTCATGGGCTTCAAAACTGCCTGTGGAAGCACCACTGGGCACCTGGGCAATGCCGTGGGCCCCACTTTCCAGCCGGACTTCCGCTTCGATGGTGGGGCGACCCCTGGAGTCTAAAATTTCCCGGGCGGCGATTTCTTCAATGGTGGCGGGGACTTTACTTAACATCGGTGTGTAATGCTCCAAACACAGTTGACAGCCATAATTATAGGGGCATCCCCTTCCCCTCTCCGGTATTTCTGCCCTGGATACGGGGGGAAAGTTGTCGCTCTGTGACCTCCGTTGGCAAAAGTTACAGTCCTAACTCACTCATTTGGTCCAGGGCCTCCAGGTAACTACGGCGATCGCCACGGTTGAGATAGGCCTGGGCAGAAAACAACAAATCTTGACGGGAACTGTCTAGCTGTCCGGCTTGGAAGTGGGCCAAACCCCGGTTATAAATGGCGTTGATGTAGTCCGGCCTGAGGACCAGCACCCGGTTATAGTCGGCGATCGCCTGGGCGTATTGTCCCAGTTGGAAATAACTATTGGCCCGATTGTAATAAGCCTTATAGCGATTCGGGTCGTAGGTGATGGCCTGGGTAAAGTCCTGGATAGCTGTGTGGTGATCCTGCTGTTGGCTATAAAGATTGCCCCGGTTGATGTAGGGGGGAATGTAATAACGGTCTAGGGCAATACTGCGGCCATAGTCGGCGATCGCTTGGTCTACGTTACCTAGTCTCTCCCAAGCCAAACCACGGTTATAGTGGGTTTCCGGTGAGTCTGGGCTCAGGTTGAGTACAACGGAAAATAACTCCACTGCTTCGGCATAATTGCCTGCTTCCCCAGCTTTAACCCCCTGGGCAAAGATGGCCTCCGGTGCTATGGGCGATTCCAGCACCACCATCTCCCCAGTTACTCCAGGCCGCTCTAAGGCTAAATTCATTCCTAGGGCGACCATCAAGGCCAAAGGGACATTGACCAATAGGCTAGCCAAGGGCAACGGAAATTTTTTTTGACTTAAACTAAGGCAGAAGCAATTGCCTAAATTAACTTTCATTGGGTATAGGCAAGATCAGGCTAAAAAGTATTGCAACATACATAGCCGGTAAACAAAGGAAGAGAAAATGGATTGGGAACTGTGCCAAAGATATCAAAGATAGCAAAAGTGATCAAGCAAAGCTATGGAATTTACCTTTTTACTACCCCTGACTATCGGCTTAATAGTTGGTTATAAAGCGTGGGGTTCTCGCCATGATATTGCCCATCTGGCAGTAATTTTTGCCGTTGCGAATCTATTGGCAAGTTTACTCTTGGCTCCCTGGGAAATCAAAGTTATCTTGCTGATACTGGCGGCCATTGTAGTTGGGCCTTTATGGCAAAGCTTTGACAGTAAAAATAATCTTCCCAATACTCAAATTATCGACAGTAAGGATACAGAGCTTCATTACCGTGGCATTAGTTACGAATCGCCCAAATCAACAGTTCCCATCGAGAAAACTGAGAAAATAAGTAAATGTTATCGGGGAATCGACTATGAATCTTCTGGAACACATACGGCCCAGAATAACGAAGTAAAAGGAAAAGCAATCAAATACCGTGGCGTTGATATAGGAACTAAAACCCAAGACTAATAAGCTTTTTGGGCAATAGCTGAAATCTCTAAAGAAATCCATTGCCCCAGGCGATCGCCATTCAACCTGCTGAGACAATGGTTTATTCCTATGTAGAATAGTCCGAAGCTAATTAGAACTTAAACCTGAGCAGGAACGTCTTTAGCAATCAACTTATCCCAGCCTAATTCTCCTAATTGGGAGTTACGACGCAACGGACGGGTTGCTAATTCCAAAATATCCCGAGCATTGGTAAAACCGTGAATTTGGGCAAAGGTAAATTCCACCGACCATTTGGTGTTAATGCCCTGAGCTTCCAAGGGATTAGCGTGGGCCATGCCGGTAATGACTAAATCCGGTTGCAGAGCTTTAATCCGTTGAATCTGATTGTAGTTGTCTGGCTTTTCCACAATATTTGGCAAGGGAACTCCCATGTCAGAGCAGGTTTTTTCCAGCAAGGCCAACTCCGCCGCCTGGTAACGTTTATCCATATAGGGAATGCCAATTTCTGGGCAGGTCATGCCACAGCGAATGAGGAAACGAGCTAGGGAAACTTCCAGCAAATTATCCCCCATAAAAAACACAGATTTACCGCGAATTAACTGGATATAATCTTCTAAACTTGCCCAAATTTGAGCTTCCCGTTCCTCCAAACCCTGGGGTTCAATACCCAGTACAGAACAGATTTTTTCAATCCAAGCTCTGGTGCCATCGGGACCAATAGGAAATGGAGCGCCAATTAATTTACATTTACGGCGACGCATCAAAGTAGTTGCGGTACGACTCAGAAAAGGATTAACCCCGGCCACATAATAACCCTCATCAATCACCGGCAATTCCGTATAGCGTTTGGCGGGCAACCAACCAGATACTTTCACTCCCTGTTTCTTCAACTCTAACGTTAAATTTGTTACCACTGGATCGGGCAGAGAACCAAACAAAACTAGCGGTTGATGATCCACATATTCCGATTCAACTTTTTCCTGGTCAGCTTTACGACCAAAGGTCAATAATTTTTGAATGGCGTTGCGTTCTTCCTTATCTTCCCCTTGCACCTGGGCTGAAGTAGGGCATTTATGGGCCATGGAAGCCAGCACCGTATCTTCCCCTTGGGTGAAAGCATAATCTAAACCATTGGCTCGGGCAGTAACGATGGGGATGCCAATTTCCGCTTCCAACTGGGGAGCCAAACCTTCCAGGTCCATTTTGATAATTTCAGTGGTGCAGGTACCAATCCAGACGATCACACTGGGGTTACGATCGCGCTTAATTTGTAGGCAAAGTCGTTTCAGTTCTTCATAGTCTTTTAACTGGGCAGAAATGTCTCCTTCTTCTAACTCGGCCATGGCGTAACGAGGTTCGGCAAAAATCATTACCCCCATGGCATTTTGTAGGAAATAACCACAGGTTTTAGTACCAATAACGAGGAAAAAACTATCCTCAATTTTTTGATAAAGCCAAGATACGCAACTAATGGGACAAAAGGTATGGTAGTTGCCGGTTTCACAGTCAAAGTTAAGGGCAGAAGGGGCTTGTTGAGCAACAGTCATAGTTTAGGTTCTCCTAGGTATAGTTTTTATTTTGCCTTCCTAACCCCCCAATACTGGGGGGAGTAGAGTTTGTGTTGTCTGAGTAATTTTTTCTAAAACTTTTGGTAAATTATCAATAACTTGATCGTTGGTAAATCGTAAAACATAATGAACAAATTCTTTGAGTTTTTCAGATCGACATTGATCGTATTCCCGTTGGTTATCATGAATACTTCCATCCACCTCTATGATTAATTTTAATTGTGGACAATAAAAGTCAACAATGAAATTACCAATAGGATGCTGGCGACGAAATTTAAAGCCTAAAATTTGGCGATTTCGTAATTCCTCTCACAAAATATTCTCTGCCATCGTCATATTTTTTCTTAAAAGACGAGCCGCTTGCTCAATTTCTTTTGTAGTTCCACGAATTCTATGGGAATTCTTCATGGGAAATAAGTTAAACGTAGCCTCAAGAAATATGCGAGAGAAATCTAATTCTAAGTCCCCCAGTATTGGGGGATTTAGGGGGTTAGACCTAAACCATCATCAAATCCAATTCTTTGGTTTGGCTAGCAGGCTGGGTGGGATTGAGGTAGAAATCAGACAGCAAACTGAATAGATCCCGATCCTGGGCATCTTTGGGCACTACCCCTTCCGGTTGGGACAAAATTTGATCGGCAATGTTCAGATAATAATCACAAACATAGTTTAGGGAAGGGTCGGACTCGGCCATTTCAAACAAAGTTTTGCCTTTCACCCGGGAAACCCGAATATCTTCAATTAGGGGCAAAATTTCCAATACCGGCATGGGTACGGCTTCAATATATTTATCAATCAAGTCCCGTTTGGAAGTGCGATTGCCAATCAAACCAGCGAGGCGGAGGCTGTGGGTACGGGCTTTTTCCCGCACGGAAGCAGCGATGCGGTTGGCAGCAAACAAAGCATCAAAACCGTTGTCTGTAACAATCAAACAATAGTCGGCATAGTTTAACGGGGCGGCAAAACCACCACAAACTACGTCCCCTAACACGTCAAACAGAATCACGTCGTACTCGTCAAAGGCGTTGAGTTCCTTCAGCAATTTCACTGTTTCCCCCACCACATAACCGCCACAACCAGCTCCAGCAGGAGGTCCACCAGCTTCGACGCAATCCACCCCGGCATAACCTTTGTAAATTACATCCTCGGGCCAGATGTCTTCGTAGTGGAAATCCTTTTCCTGCAAGGTGTCGATGATGGTGGGGATGAGAAAGCCAGTCAGGGTAAAGGTGCTGTCATGTTTGGGATCACAACCAATTTGGAGAACTTTTTTGCCTCGTTTTGCCAATGCTGTGGAGATGTTGCAACTGGTGGTGGATTTACCAATGCCGCCTTTGCCGTATACCGCAAGTGTCAGTGTCAAGGGAGTTGCTCCTAAAAATGCTCTGGGGGAATGCTCAGGGTTGTGTGGTCTCCGCTGCGCTGATCGCATTATTAACGAGGTTTGGGGTCTTGGAGAAATAGTTTGGGGTATTAATCTGGCTTAAATCTTATTTTTAAAACTTAAATTCGTTTTAATTGCTTTTAAAACTGCTTCTAGTCTTTAAAACGCCTAAAAACAAATTTTGTGTTTTTATTTTTATTAAATTGAGACAAAAATAAAATAACTTGTCTGGGTATAGTTACTTATGGCGATCGCCAAAGATGGGATTAAGACAAAAATGAGAGTTGTACTAAAAAGAATTAGACTTTAAACTCTTACTGGCAGAGCTATGCAGAAATTAGTAGGCGAAAATAAGCAGTCAGTGAACTAACTAGATTTTGTCCGATTGCCGTGGTTACGACCAGAGTTGCAACTGAGAAAATGACCGATTGACCAGAAAAGACCAAGGAAAGATGAATAAATGTGAATTTTTGCCAAACAGCGGGAAATTAGCATAATTGCGCAATCAAACTTAACGAAGGCGGCGGGAAGAGGGAGTTGGTTGACGGCGGCGGCGGGGAATTGGGGAACCAAACTCATTACTAATATCCCGAAAAATATCTCGACGCACCACTGGATAATCCCCCACCCACAAATCCAGTTCCGGTAGATGGAGGTCGCTGAGTTTATCCACCCGTTCCAATTCGGCGTTTTTGGAGAATAACAACATCTCCGCCACCATGCCCGGCCGAATCGCTTTGTAAGTTTTTTGCACCGGAGCTTGGACCACCGCTGTAAATCCCTGGCGATCGCCAACTTCTAGGTTAATGCGTCGCTCAATATTTTCCACCACCACTAAGCGACCAAACTGATCCGCCTGCTGGGTTTCATTAATCACCTCTTCGGTAATAAAAATATCCAACACTTCCCCCCGCCAAAAACCCACATAGGGAAAACGACGGTACTGTCTATTGCGGACACTGGCCACATAAACGGGGCACCAAAGCCAATACATGCCACCGATAATGAAGCAAACCAATTCCACTCCTTGGGCTCCGTGGCCAAAAATTAGACCCACAATCCAAATGGAAACCACAATTAATAGGGAAATAAGTAATCTGGCCAAAAGGTTATAAACCTTACCCCAGGCATAGGAATACTGGGCACCAGTGGCAATAACAGGTACCACTTGGTCGAAGGTTTCTTGGGTAAGGGGAATGAGCATGGCAGGGGAAGCAATAGGCTATGGGCTGTATTATATCTAGCTTGGCTAAGTGATCCCCTCGATCCCCGCCATCTGAGGCAAAGTTTTCCCGGGCCATATTTTGATAAGATTGGCTACAAGTTAGCCGCTAACTTTGTACTATCCCGCATCAGGTGCGTAACTCCTATGGCTCTTGGCTATGTTGCCCTTGTCCTCCACGCCCATCTTCCCTTCGTTCGGCACCCAGAAAGCGATTACGTTTTGGAGGAGGAATGGTTATACGAAGCCATCACAGAAACTTATATTCCCCTCATCCATGTATTTGAAGGTTTGAAGCGGGATGGAGTAGATTTTAAAATTACCATGAGCATGACGCCGCCGTTGGTTTCCATGCTCCGGGATCCCCTATTGCAACAACGTTACGAAGCCCATTTATCTCTGTTGCAGGAATTATTAGCAAAGGAAATTGTTCGCAATGAACATAACGGCCATCTACAATATTTAGCTGATTTTTACGCCAAAGAATTTGCCGCCATTCGGGAAACTTGGGAACGTTACGACGGTGATTTAGTAACTGCTTTTAAACAATTTCAAGATAGTAATAATTTAGAAATTATTACCTGTGGTGCCACCCACGGATATTTTCCTTTGATGAAAATGTATCCTCAGGCGGTGTGGGCCCAAATTAAAGTGGCTTGTGAGCATTACGAAGAAAACTTCGGGCGATCGCCAAAGGGCATTTGGTTACCGGAGTGTGCTTATTACGAAGGGGTGGAAAGAATGCTGGCCGATGCGGGTCTGCGCTACTTCTTGGTAGATGGCCATGGCATTTTATACGCCCGTCCGAGACCAAAATTTGGCACTTATGCTCCCATTTTTACAGAAACTGGAGTAGCGGCCTTTGGCCGGGATCACGAATCTTCCCAACAGGTATGGTCTTCCCAGGTAGGCTATCCGGGGGATCCGGTTTATCGAGAGTTTTATAAAGATTTGGGCTGGGAAGCGGAGTATGAGTACATCAAGCCCTATATCATGCCCAACGGGCAACGGAAAAATATTGGCATCAAGTATCACAAAATCACCAGTCGAGATGGGGGGTTATCGGAAAAGGCTTGGTACGATCCTTACTGGGCTAAAGAAAAGGCTGCTGAACACGCCTCGAATTTCATGTATAACCGTCAACAACAGGTCGGTCATCTATCGGGCATTATGGGTCGGCCGCCGTTAGTAGTGTCCCCCTACGATGCGGAATTATTTGGGCATTGGTGGTACGAAGGCCCGTGGTTTATTGATTATTTATTCCGTAAATCTTGGTTTGATCAAGACACGTTTGAGATGACCCATCTGGCCGATTATCTGCGGGGAAATCCTCACCAACAGGTTTGTCGTCCTTCCCAGTCTAGTTGGGGCTATAAAGGTTTCCATGAATATTGGCTTAACGATACCAATGCTTGGATTTATCCCCATTTGCATAAAGCTGCTGAGCGCATGATTGAATTAAGCCATCGGGAAGCGGTGGATGAACTAGAAGAAAAAGCATTGAACCAGGCCGCCCGGGAATTGCTGTTGGCCCAATCCTCCGACTGGGCATTTATTATGCGGACAGGAACTATGGTGCCCTATGCGGTGCGTCGTACCCGTTCCCATCTGTTGCGCTTCGATAAACTGTTTGATGATATTCGAGCCAATAAAGTGGATGCGGGTTGGCTAGAAAAGGTTGAAGTTATGGACAATATTTTCCCCAAGATTGACTATCGAGTTTACCGTCCTCTGTAAAAATGTGGACTCCCTGGCATTATCTCGGTGGGAAATTGTGGCGGTTACTAGTTTTATTGGTTGCCCTATTGGTTGTTCTGACAACGGTTTTCCTTGGGCAGAATTCCTCAGCTTCTCCTAACAAAATTCGAGGAGTTTGGTTAACCAATGTGGACAGTAATGTTCTTTATGATCCAGTCCAATTAAAAACGGCGATCGCCGATCTGAAGAGTACTAATTTCAATACCCTTTATCCGACGGTGTGGAATGATGGCCATACCCTTTATCCCAGTGCGGTGGCCCAACAATGGTTAGGAAAAAAGCAAGATGAAAAATTAGGAGATCGGGATATGTTAGGGGAGGTAATTAACTTAGCTAAAGAAAAATCTTTGCGGGTTATCCCCTGGTTTGAATTTGGTTTTATGGCCCCGGCAGAGAGTGATTGGGTTAAAGCCCATCCCCATTGGTTAACTACTAATTCCCAAGGAGAAACTATTTGGTTGGAAGGGGGCACTATACCGAGGGTCTGGTTAAATCCGCTCCATCCCGAAGTGCAACAATTAATTACTGCTCTTTTAGTGGATTTAGTCCGTCGCTACGATGTGGATGGTATTCAATTAGATGATCATTTTGGCTATCCCTACAGCTTTGGCTATGATCCCATTACCGTTGCACTTTATCGCCAAGAAACTGGACAGGAACCGCTCCCAGTCCCTGAGTTAGATCTCAACCAAAACTGCGTTAGCTCCGACCCTATTTGGCAACAATGGACCGATTGGCGATCGGCTAAAATTAGTCGTTATGTGCAAAGTTTAGTGCCTATTTTAAAGGCGGTAAAACCAAATTTAACCATTTCCATTTCCCCCAATCCCCAAACTTTTTCCAAGAATTGTTTTTTGCTAGATTGGCAAACCTGGCATGAAGCAAAGGTAATAAATGAGCTAGTTCTACAAGTTTATCGGGAAAAACAAGCCGCTTTTACCGGGGAATTACAACAATCCTCAGTGCAACAAACTAAGCAGGAAATTCCTGTCGTAGTGGGCATTTTGAGCGGGCTAAAAAATCGTTCTATTCCCTCAGCAAGAATTAAGCAACAGGCTCAATGGGTTGACGATCAAAATTTTGCCGGCACCGCCTTCTTTTTCTATGAAAGTTTGTGGAATTTGGAAGCAGAAACTAGCCCCAATCCCTTCGGTTTAAAGCAACAGTGGCAAAGATTATATCGACAGCTTAACGCCGACAAATTTTAAAAGATCGCCGTTTCCATTTCCCGGTCAAAATAGTAAAAACGTTGGGTATCAACCACAAATTTAACTGAGTCTTTCTGCTTAATATTTACCCTGGGGTCAATGCGGGCCACAAATTCTGTACCGGCAGGAGTTTGGGCATAAACAATTAATTCATTGCCCATCATTTCCACTAGGTTAACTGTGGCTGGCAACTCCATGGGTTCAATTTCCAAGGGCAAATATTGGGGATGGTAAATATTTTCAGGGCGAATACCGAGGGTTAGGGGGCGATCGCCGTTTTTGGCTACACTGTCTGGCATTGGTAAAACAACACCGTCCAAACTCAGCTTTTCTTTTCCTTCCTGACTTAATCTTTCCACCTGAAAAAAGTTCATGGCGGGACTGCCAATGAAACCAGCCACAAATAGGTTAGCGGGCTGATTGTACAAATTAGCTGGACTGTCCACCTGTTGCAAAATGCCATCCTTCATCACAGCAATGCGATCGCCCATGGTCATAGCTTCCACCTGGTCATGGGTAACGTAAATGAAAGTAGTGGCCAGGTCGCTATGGAGTTTACTGATTTCTTTGCGGGCTTGCACCCGGAGCATGGCATCCAGATTAGAAAGGGGTTCATCCATCAAAAACACAGAGGGTTTACGGACAATGGCTCTCCCCACTGCCACCCGTTGCCGCTGTCCCCCCGACAATTCCTTGGGTTTACGATGCAGTAATTTTTCGATGCCCAACAATTCAGCGGCGCTACAGACCCTTTGCCTAATTTCTTCTTTGGGTTTGCCCTGTAAGTCGAGGCTAAAGGCCATATTTTCATAAACACTCATGTGGGGATAGAGGGCATAGGACTGGAATACCATGGCAATGTCCCGGTCTTTGGGAGATAGTTCATTCACCCGGCGATCGCCAATGCAGATTTGTCCTTGACTAACGGTTTCCAGCCCGGCTAAAAGTCGTAGGGAGGTAGTTTTGCCGCAACCAGACGGCCCCACAAAAACTAAAAACTCCCCGTCCTCAATTTCCAAATTCAAGTTATTAACGGCAACATAATCATCAAACTGTTTAGTTACCTGTTCAAAACTGACACTGGCCATAGGCAAAAATTACGATACAACAAAAAATTAAAATCAAACGGTTAAAACTAACCGGTGTAACCCCGTTCATACTACCCGGAGATTAGGTACTTAATGGGTACTTAATTCGACCACGGAGAATGGCTTCACCACCATAACTACTGGGAAAAATGGACTCTTCGGCGCTGGGCCGCCTGCTTAAACGCCGCTACATATTGGTCATGGCCACCAGGAAAAGCCACATTGATCTTCAATGGCTCTTCCCTGTCCCGCATATCCCCAGGGCCAGCCACCACTTGGGTTTGCCCCGCCACGGTTTCTAGTTGTAGAGGTTGGCGATTTTTCACCTCCCCCTGGGAACTGTCCACATACACCACTAAGTTACCGTGATTTCCCCAATCCCCCAAATCTTGGATTAATTGCAAAAATTGGCGATCGCTCCCGCCACGTCGAATTTCCCCGGTAGCTTCATCCACCTGACTGGTGACCGTATCCCCAACTCCAATGATCAGCGGCATCAAGGCCGGATCAAATTGCGCTTTCACCAAATGCAACAAGTCCTGGTGGGATGGGGGCGCTTGGCGAGCACTAAAACTTTCTCCCAGAGGATATTGCCCTGTCCGATTGTGATAGTAACGATTTAGCAAAGCCAAAACCCCGGCTTCTTTGACCCCACCCCGCAACATAAATTGAAAATCGGTGGTGCCGGAATCCCCAGCTTTGGCCCAACGAATAATTTCCTTACCTCGTTCATCCCTACCTAAATTGGGAGCATAGTGGACAAAAAAACTATTCCCCAAACCCTGGGCAACGGCTTCCGCCATCAACTGATCCAATAATTGAGCCATGGTTTCCTGCAAATCTCGGTAAATTTGCGGAAAGTCTTGTAACAGATTGGCCAAGGTATTTAAATTGGCGGTGGGGGAAGCCACATTATCTAAAACCGAAGCTTCAATGCCCGTTTGTAATTGCTCTGGGGATAGGGAATGGGGGCGATCGCCAAAAAAGGTTTTTAAACAATTAGTGATTTTTTCGGGCACCGCCGCTAAAAACTCCAGCTCCGTTTGCCCCACTCCAGGATGACTTACTTTGCCATGGCGATCCTGCCACTGCACTCCCCCGGCCGCCAAACCGGGCAAATATAGGCCTTCCTGTTGCACAAAGGAAGCATCCCCAAAGGATTGTTCCACAATGCCCTGTACTCCTCTTTTTCCCACGTGCTCCCCATTGGTCAACACGTAAAAATGTTCAGCAAACAGGGTGGTGGCCCGGACATAATCGGCATCCAGGCGGCGACTGAGGGGATCTTGCACTAATTCCATGCAGACCCCATCCAAGTCTTGGACAATGAGTAAATTTTCAGTTTGGGCTAAGGTTTGACAAAAAGCTCCATGGTCGAGGGAGAAACGTTGTTGGTGTAATACCATTATTAATCTGCTTAATTTTTCGCATCTTGACTGAACTGTCAGCGCCGTAGGGGCAAAATAGGAACATCCGTGCCCCGGCTTAACAACTCGGTGAAATCTGCCACTGGCAGAGGACGACTAAAAAGATAGCCTTGTAACTCGTCACACCCCATGTGGGCAATGGTATCGTATTCTGCCCAGGTTTCCACCCCTTCAGCCGTTACTCGCAACTCTAGTTCGTGGGCTAGGTTGATAATTGAGGCGGTGATAGTTTTATTCTTGGCGTTTTTGTCAATGTGACGCACAAAGCTTTGATCTATTTTCAGCACATCAAAGGGGAACTGCTGCAGATAACTTAGGGAAGAGTAACCAGTGCCAAAGTCGTCGATCGCCACACTGAAACCCTCAGCCCGGAGTTCATTCAACTGCTTAATGGAATCCTGGACATTTTTCACCAACAAAGTTTCGGTTAATTCCACTTCCAATTGTTGGGGACTGACATCATACTTATGGGTGCCGAGCCGCAAAATGCAAATTAGGTCTTCTCCATGGAATTGTCGGGCAGAAATGTTGATTGCCACTTGTATCGGGTCCAGCCCTTGGTACTGCCATTGCTGACATTGACGTAAAACTGTTTCAATTACCCATTCCCCCACCACGCTGATAAAGCCAGTTTTTTCGGCGATCGGGATGAAAAGTCCCGGCGAAACAAAACCTTTACGGGGATGGTGCCAACGGATCAAGGCTTCACAGCCGGCCAAACAATGGTTGTGGATAGATACTTTGGGTTGGTAGAAGAGAAAAACTTGCCCAGTGTTTAAACCCACTTCTAAATCCCGCCAAATTTCCGCTTCATCCGGGGTGAGGGTCGGTGTACCGATGGTACCAGAACGGCGTGGCCTCTCGGTCAAGGAACTAGATATACTCCCCTGATAAAAGGCTGACAACTTGGCTTGTTTTTGCAGACGGCTATTAACCGCATTC
The DNA here is from genome assembly GCF_000284455.1 of Synechocystis sp. PCC 6803 substr. PCC-P. Classification (GTDB taxonomy): domain Bacteria; phylum Cyanobacteriota; class Cyanobacteriia; order Cyanobacteriales; family Microcystaceae; genus Synechocystis. The sequence goes on along the minus strand of NC_017039.1, from coordinate 3,405,035 downwards.
AGTAAATCTTCTTGTTTAAAAGGCTTAATTAAGTAATCATCCGCGCCGGAATTCATGCCCTTACGAAAATCCTGCATAGTACCCAGAGCTGTCAGAAAAATGAAGGGAATAGCCGCGGTTTTGGCGTTCTTTTGCAGGGCTGTAATCAAGCCATGGCCATCCATTTCCGGCATCATCACATCACAGATGATCAAGTCGGGCATCACCTCCAAGGAGTTGAGCAGCCCCAGGGCCACCGCCCCATTTTCTGCTTCTAGAATCTTATAATTTTCCAGACTCAGGGTTTCGCCAATTAACTCCCGAATAATGGCTTCATCCTCGACAACTAAAATAGTACTCATAGGGATTAATCAAATCTTTGTCGCGGGCCAGAGGGAGTTTTCAGACAAGCTCTGAGTGACATCCTAGCCTAATTTCCCAGACTTTAAGACCAAATTGACTGGATTTTTCTCCATTATTGTTCCTAGGTTCAGGTTGTCAGGTCAGGCTAAGATGGTGATAGTCGCTACGACCACCACCCCATTCTCCATTCATTTTCCCTCGGCGATCGCCCTGTCTAGACTTCCACCATGAGCGCAAGAACCTTATTTGACAAAGTTTGGGATCTCCACACCATCAGTGTTTTGCCATCGGGTCAAACCCAACTCTTCATCGGGTTGCACCTGATCCACGAAGTCACCAGTCCCCAGGCCTTTGCCATGCTGAAAGAGCGGGGGTTGCGGGTTATGTATCCAGAAAGAACGGTGGCTACGGTGGACCACATTGTGCCGACGGAAAATCAGCAACGGCCTTTCCAGGATTCCTTAGCTGAAGAAATGATGCAAGCGTTGGAGGTTAATACCAAAGCCCATAATATTCGCTTCCATCCCATTGGCTCCGGCAATCAAGGCATTGTCCATGTCATTGCCCCGGAACAGGGCCTAACCCAACCAGGTATGACCATTGCCTGTGGCGATTCTCACACTTCTACCCACGGGGCCTTCGGGGCGATCGCCTTTGGCATTGGCACTTCCCAAGTGCGGGACGTGTTGGCAGCCCAGAGTTTGAGCTTAAATAAGTTAAAAGTAAGAAAAATTGAGGTTAACGGTGATTTAGCCCCTGGGGTCTACGCCAAGGACGTGATTCTCCACATTATCCGCAAATTGGGCGTTAAGGGCGGGGTGGGCTATGCCTATGAGTATGCCGGATCAACCTTTGTCGCCATGAATATGGAAGAACGCATGACCGTTTGTAATATGTCCATTGAGGGGGGAGCTCGCTGCGGCTATATCAACCCAGATGAAGTAACTTTTGCATACCTCAAAGGGCGGGAGTTTGCTCCCCAAGGGGAAGATTGGGACAAGGCAGTGCAATGGTGGCGCAGTATTGCCAGTGAACCCGATGCGGTGTACGACGATGTGGTTTCCTTCCGGGCAGAGGACATTGAACCCACCGTTACCTGGGGCATTACCCCCGGCCAAGGCATTGGCATCAGTGAGCCGGTTCCTACCCTTGACAGCCTCAACCCCGATGATCAGGCGATCGCCAGCGAAGCCTACAAATATATGCAATTCCAGCCGGGACAACCGCTGAAAGGCACCAAGGTCGATGTTTGTTTCATTGGTAGTTGCACCAATGGTCGTTTGAGCGACCTGGAGGAAGCCGCTAAGGTAGCCAAGGGTCACCAGGTAGCGGCCGGGGTAAAAGCTTTTGTGGTGCCCGGTTCCGAACAAGTCAAGCAACAGGCCGAAGCAGCAGGGCTAGATCAAATTTTCCAAGCGGCGGGTTTTGAATGGCGAGAAGCAGGCTGTTCCATGTGTTTGGCCATGAACCCCGACAAACTCCAGGGTGATCAACTGAGTGCTTCCTCTTCCAACCGTAACTTTAAGGGTCGTCAGGGTTCTGCCTCTGGCCGTACTTTGTTAATGAGTCCAGCGATGGTCGCGGCGGCGGCCATTACGGGGCAAGTAGCTGATGTGCGGGAAGTACTAGGCTAATTTGATTGCTTATTACATTCATCTTCATCCGACCAAACAATCACCATCGAGGGGGGGCTGCTTTGTCATAGGCTAGCATAGCTGATTAGCATAACTATGAGACATTAGACTATGCAGTGATCTTGAATAAATTTATCTATACTAGTATCAGGAGTTGCCTGCATTCTCGCTCTATTTAATGCACTAAAATCATGCTCTATATCATTCAAGTCTGGAGAATAAGTTGGCAAAAATAACATAATGTGTCCTGCGGACTCCACTATTTCTCTAATCTTATTTTTTCGATGAATGGGGGGGGGGTTATCCATAATCAAGATTGATTTCATTGTTAATGTTGGTATTAAAAAGAATTTAAGCCATCCTTCAAAACCTGTTGTATTTAAGCTTCCGGTGAATAACATCGGCGCTATCAAGTCTTTTTGCATTTTTCTTTTTCTCGCTACAAGATTTTCTTTTTTCCCTCTTTTCCCCTGCTTTTCTCCATATACTCTTTCTCCCTTTTTAGACCATCCATAAAGTGAGGATGCAAATTTCTCAAAACCAGCTTCGTCTATGAATACTAGACTTTCAATACCGTATATTAAAACTAACTGCCTCAAGATTTTTTGATATTCTGCTCGCTTTTGGGCATCCCTCTCTTGATAAAGTAACTGTTTTTTTTCTAGTAATCTTCATTTTTTTGAATTGATAACTGAGTGAAGCAGAAGTCACACCAAATTTTTTAGCTCTTTCTTTTAGAAGCATATCAGGATTATTTTTCACATCCTCTTCTAATTCTTTTCTGTTTATCTTACGCTGACGGTTCTCCACTTTCGTTGCCGCAAGCTCTTCTCTGCCCAACCAGCGATAAACTGTTGCTCTGCCCACCCTAAATGTTTTCGAAGCCTTTGTGATTCCACCACCACTCTCGATGAAAACTATAACCTTAATGCGTAAATCAAGATCGTAAGCCATGACTGATTTCGTTTGGCTGATTAAATCGCTATCGGCGATTAAGCAAGGATTACGAACTTTATACCGAAATAAGTGAAGCAATAATTTATGGTGCCCTCATCCGTATAATGCTTTCTCGTATTACCTCTTAATTTTTACTTTAGAAACTAGCTCTCAGAAAGGGGCGTGAACGAGTGAACGGATTCTTGCATGAGTAACCATGGTTTTCAGGGCTAGTTTTTCCCTTGGCACAAAGATTTTTCCGTTAAATTGGCCAGACGATACCCAATGCCATGGACCGTTTCAATGGCATCTGCTGATAAACCGGCACTTTTTAATTTTTGTCGCAAACTCCGCACATGCACCTTAACCGTATCTTCCTCTGGGGGACTCTCCAACTTCCAGATACTATCGATAATCATGCTCCGACTTAGCACCCGACGGCCATTGCGGAGTAGTAATTCCAGAATGCTGTATTCCTTGCGGGTCAAAGACAAAACCTCATTGTCATAACTAACTTCATAGGTGCTTGGATCCAACCTGATTGGCCCCCACTCTAAAACTGGTTGGCACGTTGCACAACCCCGACGCAACAAAGCTCGCACCCTGGCAAATAACTCCCCCAAATCCACTGGCTTGACCACATAATCATCCGCCCCCGCATCCAAGCCCGTGATTTTATCATTGATCGTATCCCTGGCTGTCATCATCAAAATTGGCATTAAATAACTGTGCGATCGCCATTTTTGACAGAGGGTAATCCCGTCCAACTCCGGCAGCATCACATCCAAAATAACGAGGTCATATTCCAGTCGGGAGGCATAGTCCCAGGCGAGGGAAGCGTCGGTGGCAATATCAACGGTGTAAAGCTGGTCACTCAATGCTTCAGCAAGGGTTTCCGCCAGCGGCAAATCATCCTCCACTAAAAGAATTCTCATAGCCCATTGTGCTTTTCTCTATCAACCTCAGCTTACCTGAAGGGGTGAACAGGTCTGGGTTAATTCATGTTGCGAAATGTAACAGTTTTAGTCGCATCAGCTAACTTTCCGATTTCTTTACGATTTTCTCCCCCTTTTCTTCAATTTTACTTTGTTAGGATCGCATTTTTAATGCCAACACATACCAGTTATTGGCTGGACATTAAACAACTTTTAAGTTTAATTACTAACTTTATCTATGACACTGCCTTTAATTGCTTATGCTCCCGTTAGTCAGAATCAACGGGTTACCAACTACGAAGTCTCTGGAGATGAACACGCTCGTATTTTCACCACGGAGGGCACCCTTTCTCCCTCTGCCATGGATAATCTGATCGCCGCAGCCTATCGTCAGGTGTTCAACGAGCAACAAATGATTCAAAGTAATCGGCAGATTGCCTTAGAATCCCAATTCAAAAATCAGCAAATTACCGTGCGGGATTTTATCCGTGGTCTAGCTCTTTCGGATAGCTTTCGTCGTCGCAATTTTGAAGTAAATAATAATTATCGTTTTGTACAAATGTGTATTCAACGATTACTGGGTCGAGATGTTTATAGTGAAGAAGAAAAAATTGCTTGGTCCATTGTGATCGCCACTAAAGGGTTACCTGGCTTCATCAACGAACTGCTCAATAGTCAAGAATATTTAGAAAACTTTGGCTACGATACTGTGCCCTATCAACGGCGGCGCATTCTGCCCCAACGGATTAGTGGTGAGTTACCCTTTGCCCGGATGCCCCGTTACGGTGCTGATCATCGGGAAAAATTAGAGGCGATCGGCTACTTCCGCAACCAAGCTCCGTTAACTTACCGTTGGGAATGGCAAAAGCAACCCTATCCCGCCGGGGTTTATCTAGCAGGGAAAGTCGTGCTTTACGTCGGAGGGGCGTTAGTCAGTTTAGGGATAATTGCCGTTGCCCTTAGTGCTTGGGGCATTATTGGGTTGTAGTTTTTTTGACGGTAAAGCCAAGCTGAAGGCTGACAAAATCTATACTGTTATATCCCCCTTTCCTGGGGGACTTAGGCGGTTTAATAACTGGGGTTTTTGCTAGAAATATTTTGGCGTTTAATTATTTATTCTCTGGTTTAATATTTCGAGACTTTGCAGACTTTGTATTTGAGGCCAGACTCCAATGTTGAAACTAGCCGGTAAAAAAGCCTCTGCCCTGACCTGCAAGAAAACGAAGGCAAAAATTGGTATCCTAGAAATGGATCGGCAGTGGTATCAATCAGTCAAGCGATTTTTATGTCCAAGTTTTGAAATTTCTGCTATCAACTTCCAAGATATTTTGTTTAACAATGTTGACGTTGGAGAATATCATTCGATCCTAGTTGGTTGCGGGATTAAATATGAATCAATTGATATTTCAGCTACTTTAGATTTAGTGACCATTATTAAAAAATTGTCTGCTAAGCCGCCGGCCCTACTACTAATTACGGATTGTGCCGACAGTCAGATCACGGTACAAGCTCGCAGTTACCTGCCCCAAATTGACGGCGTTTTTGCCAAGGATCATGATTTAGCTTTATTGTTAAAAGTCATGAAAATTATTGCCAAACAAAAATATTTTAAGTAAGGTTTTTCTACTGGGATTCGCTAATATATGGGCAAATTTCTAATTCCAATCGAATTTGTTTTTCTGGCGATCGCCATGACCTGTTATTTATGGCACAGACAAAACCAAGAACGCCGCAGGATTGAAATTAGCATCAAGCAACAAACCCAACGGGAACGATTTATTAACCAAATTACCCAACATATCCGCCAATCTTTAAACTTGGAAACGGTTTTAAATACCACCGTCGCTGAAGTTAAAACCCTGTTGCAAGTTGATCGAGTTCTAATTTATCGCATTTGGCAAGATGGCACGGGCAGCGCCATTACGGAATCGGTGAATGCCAATTATCCTAGTATTTTAGGGCGGACCTTTTCCGATGAAGTTTTTCCCGTTGAATACCATCAAGCCTACACCAAAGGTAAAGTACGGGCCATTAATGACATTGACCAGGATGACATAGAGATTTGCCTAGCTGATTTCGTCAAACAATTTGGCGTGAAATCAAAATTAGTAGTGCCCATTCTTCAACATAATCGTGCTTCTTCCCTAGATAATGAATCAGAATTTCCCTATCTTTGGGGGCTGTTAATTACCCATCAATGTGCTTTTACCCGGCCATGGCAACCGTGGGAAGTGGAGTTAATGAAACAGCTAGCCAATCAGGTCGCGATCGCCATCCAACAATCGGAATTATATGAGCAATTACAGCAACTCAATAAAGATTTGGAAAACCGAGTCGAAAAACGCACCCAGCAACTTGCCGCCACCAATCAATCCCTAAGAATGGAAATCAGTGAGCGACAAAAAACGGAAGCCGCTCTCCGCCACACTAACCATACTCTGCAATCCCTGATTGCGGCCTCCCCCAGGGGTATTTTTACCCTTAATTTAGCAGACCAAATTCAGATTTGGAATCCTACAGCAGAACGTATTTTTGGTTGGACAGAAACAGAAATTATTGCCCATCCAGAATTATTAACATCCAACATTTTGCTGGAAGATTATCAGCAATTTAAACAGAAAGTTTTATCAGGCATGGTTTCCCCTAGCCTAGAATTAAAATGTCAAAAAAAAGATGGTAGTTGGATTGAAATTGTCCTTTCCGCTGCTCCCCTATTGGATAGTGAAGAAAATATTGCCGGATTGGTGGCGGTTGTCGCCGATATTACCGAGCAAAAGCGGCAGGCAGAACAAATTCGTTTGCTACAATCCGTTGTGGTTAATACTAATGATGCGGTGGTGATTACGGAAGCGGAGCCCATTGATGATCCCGGGCCGAGAATTCTCTATGTCAATGAAGCATTTACTAAAATCACCGGTTATACTGCTGAAGAAATGCTAGGCAAAACCCCCCGAGTTTTACAGGGACCAAAAACTAGTCGCACTGAATTAGATAGGGTGCGGCAAGCCATTAGTCAATGGCAATCAGTTACCGTTGAAGTGATTAATTATCGTAAGGATGGCAGTGAGTTTTGGGTGGAATTTAGTCTGGTGCCCGTTGCCAATAAAACAGGTTTTTACACCCATTGGATTGCTGTGCAAAGGGATGTCACTGAGCGCCGACGCACGGAGGAAGTCCGCCTAGCTTTAGAACGGGAAAAAGAATTAAGCCGCCTAAAAACTCGTTTTTTCTCCATGGCTTCCCATGAATTTCGTACTCCCCTCAGTACGGCCTTAGCTGCTGCCCAATTACTGGAAAATTCTGAAGTGGCCTGGCTTGATCCCGATAAGCGTAGCCGGAACTTACACCGTATTCAAAATTCCGTGAAAAATATGGTACAGCTCCTGGATGATATTTTAATCATTAACCGTGCCGAAGCGGGCAAATTGGAATTTAATCCTAATTGGTTAGATTTGAAATTATTGTTCCAGCAATTTATCGAAGAAATTCAATTAAGTGTCAGTGACCAATATTATTTTGACTTTATTTGTAGCGCTCAAGATACGAAGGCATTGGTGGATGAAAGGTTAGTGCGGTCTATTTTATCTAATCTGTTATCTAATGCGATTAAATACTCTCCCGGGGGAGGGCAGATTAAAATTGCCCTAAGCCTAGATTCGGAACAGATTATTTTTGAAGTCACCGACCAGGGCATTGGCATTTCGCCAGAGGACCAAAAGCAAATTTTTGAACCCTTTCATCGGGGCAAAAATGTCAGAAATATTACGGGAACAGGACTCGGTTTAATGGTTGCCAAGAAATGTGTTGACTTACACAGTGGCAGTATCTTGCTAAAAAGTGCAGTTGACCAGGGAACAACAGTTACTATCTGTTTAAAACGCTATAACCATTTGCCTCGAGCTTAGGCGTAGAAACATGTCACGGCAATTCCCAAGCTCTAATTTTAGGTTCGGCGTGGGTATTTTACTTTCCACAGTTTTGACCGGCAGGGGAGTCAACACCTTACGGTAAAACAAACTATTCCAGCTCCCTTGCTTTACAGGGGACTATCAGCGGGAATTTCCTGGTAACTCACGCTATCGGGGGTTATGGCAAGGGCCCTAGACTAGTTGTAGTTGGGCGGTTTTGCGCTTTTTGCGGCCACCTTTGGGGGCATCTGCTAGGCAATATTTGACCACATTGGCCAATTCTTCCAATTGGGCGATCGCCTCGGCTCCTTCTAATTTCATTAATTCTCGGTCATCCCGCATTTCTGTCCAGGTGATGCCGTAGTCCGATACCAAAAAGCGGATCAGATGATTTTCCCCCAAGCTCACCATGAAGGAGGCGCTGTTGAGTTGGTCGCCACAGGTGTAGCAAGAAGCAATGTAGCCCCGATTTTCGAGCACAGTGGCCAAAGCCCTCAAGCTCATGACTAAATCCTTCACGAAATCGCGGTGTTGCTGGGCAAGTCGAGTAAACACATTTCCTCCGAAAATAAGCTAGCTTTTAAAATCTTAATACTTTTTTAAGATTTTCACAGAGGCCTTGTCCGGAAAGGCTAATTTAATACTGTTCAAACTGGTCTGGAAATCCCGGTCGGTCGGGCCATGGTAATTATCCATCGGCCGGGCCACTGAAATAATCAACCAATTACACTGTCAGATGGGGAAAGGCAAAGCCGATCCAGGGAAGTGTTGTTGCTGTCCAAAAAAGTCACCAATCAGCCTGGGCTTTTTGCCAATCCTCCGTGATCTTAGCGTGATTATTAAAATGGCGATGGCCTTTATACAACTCTTAACCGAAAACAATCCGAGTGGGGAATTTGTTTTTGGTCTATGGAGTGGTGCTGGGCCAGGGGAAACCCTGATTGAAGAATTTTTAAAAATCTTAGAAAAAATTCACAATCTACGGCGAAGGACGATGGAAAAAGCTTCGGAGTTCTGCTTTAGGTCAAAGTTTCTTGAAAATTAAGTTTTTTTCCAGGTCTGAAGCCTTGACAATCCCCGTTGGTGATTTATACTTAGGACAGGTGTGAGGAAATTAGAAAAACATCTGGAGTCGAAACAAGGAAAGACGCCCCAGGTGTTTTTTTATGGCAATTTTTAGGGCAGTCCACAGATGAAGCAATGGCGCTGGCGGATGGTATTGGTGGCGATCGCCGCTCTGGTGGTGATTTCCCTAGCTACGCTGTTTCAACCTCAGGAAACCTCTGGCCGCATCCCGGATTATCAAATTAGCAGTCAGTTGCCCGCCAACCAGGTAGATTATTATCCTCTGCAACAGAATTTAGATGAGGCGTATTATCGGCCTTTGGGAGAGTGGTTGGGTCGTTTAATCCTGCCGACGGTGGAAGAAACTAAAGCCAGGACAGGAGATTGGGTTTGGTTGGAACTGTATCAAGCGCCTTCTATCCAACAGGGATTAGTGGGACAAAAACTCCGTCTCACCTGGCAGAGCAATGCTGATTTGGACAGATACCTCAAACTAGTGACCACGGATGTAAATTTTACCCCTGCCGCTTTGAAGAGTGAACAGGCAGGAAATTTATTGCCCAACCGTTTAAATGGGCGATCGCAGGTGGGGCCTTTGCAATCCTTGGCCGGAGCTAGACCAGTGGACGATGTGCTGGTGCGGTTTGTCCAGGCCCAAGTTAATGTTCCTGTGGGCAACCAGGCGGAAATTAAACTGGCCACCATGCCGGAAATGGTGACGGGACGCTACCAAGCCCTGGTGAAAATTATTGGCCCTGCGCCCAATGCTCCCGCCAATGCCATACCGCAGGATTGCCCTGGAACTAAACCCTGCCCAGCGGATTTGATGCTGGTGCAACATTACAACCCTGGCAGTAAAGAGTTTGACGGGCCCCAGGAAACCATTCGCATTCCCCAACAACCCCACTTAAACGGCGATCGGTTTATGTCCACCCCCAGGGATTTGGCTAGTTCCCCCGTGGGTCAGGCGGGTTGGTACGTCTATGGTGCCCAGGGAAAAGATGGCATATTTACGGTCCAATCCCTCAACCCCCGATCCTTGGTGCAATTGCAACCCGATGAACAAATTTTTCGCCTCGGTCCCGGTCGGGACTACATTAGTCACAAAAATTGGCAGAATACCCCTGCTCGCAAAGGCACAGTCCAAAAGGTTTTAGTTGATCCCCGCAGTGATTCCCCCGCAGTAGCTTTAGGGCAATGGCAAGAAGGCGATCGCCTGTTGGGGATGCATTTATTTGGCGGCATTGGGGGCGCATTGGGGGAAAAAATTATGTTGGGTACGGTGACGGGGCATTTTTCCTTTAGCTTGCCCAAAGTTATCCGGGATCCCTTTACAGAGGAGTTGCAGTGGGAAATTCCCTACTATCAGGTCTATGCCCATAATCCCCAGGGCATCATTGCTGGTTCCCAAACCTGGGAAAACTACGCGGGTAATTTGCAGCGGGGCTGGATTCAGAGTCGTCCTTTTGCCGATGTAGTAGTCAAACTGGATGTGTTGGAGGACTATAACTTCGGCGGCTCCGTACTTTCTCCCCTGGATGAGTTGCAAAAACAATTGCAAATCATGATGGCTCGATACCGCACGGGGGATGGCACTGGCTACGCAGGGGTTAGTCCAGCAGCTTCCTGTGTACAGGATTCCAACCAAGCTTTGTACTTGGCCATTGTTGGTCTACAGCAAAAGGTGCAAAATAGCCCGGAAATTATCACTTGGTTAGCCCAGCATGGCAATTCCCCGGAAAATCAACGTTTCCAACGGCTACAGCAATTAGGCGATCGCCTGTTGACGATGTTAAAACCCAGGGGTATTACCAGGGAAGATTGGCAAAACAATGCCGCCACCCTAGCCGGTTTAGATCCGGATAATCCCACCAATCAATACGATTTCATCCAGGAAAATACCCTAGCCAATGCCCTGCTCAGTTGGCAGTCCATGTTGCCCCGGTTGAATCAGGATATTCTCAACCAAATTTTCTTGGAACAGGGTGCTCAGCTTTGGTTTATGCGCCCCAACCAAGTGGGAGGATCGATGCCGGAAATTTTACCCCTGGCCCCCACTGGTATTTTTGGCGATGTGCCTGTTCTTTCCGCCTTAGCTCGGCGCATTTTGGCCGCGATAGTATTTTTACCCCGGCCCCAGGATTGGCAATTCTTCGGGATCGCTGTTGTCGTCTACGGGGCGATCGCCATGACCTTGGGCTTTAAATTTGGTCTATTGCAATGGCAATGGTGGGGGCAATCCTTGGGGGGCAGTATGAAGTCAATCCTGGCCCTATTCTTTCTGCCGGCGCTGGGGGAAGAATTAGTGTTTCGGGTTATGCTGTTGCCCTATCCCACGGAACTGAATTTGTTTTGGCCAACGCTGGGGGCCATGCTGCTGAGTTTAGTGCTCTTTTTGCTCTACCATCCCCTCAACGCCCTCCTGTTTTATCCCAGGGGAAGAAATGTATTTTTCCAGCCTATTTTTCTCGGTCTTACCGGACTACTGGCGGTGGCAACCACAGCAATTTATTGGCACAGTGGCTCCCTATGGTTAATCGCCATTTTCCATTGGTTGGTGGTGGTAACGTGGCTAATGCTCTTGGGGGGTTACGGTAAATTAGCCCATCAAAAAGCCAAAAGATGAAGAAATTCCACAATTCCTTTACCTAAACGGGAAACGACTCCAAGATGGAGGGGAAAAACAAGATTATCCATTCCCCAGAGGTTTCCATGGCTCCCCAAGTGGATGTGTTGATAAATAAACAAATTTTGATTGAACGGGCCCTGGTCTGTGTCACCACTCGTATTACCAAGGCGATCGCCGAGCGGGGTCAAGGCACCATTGCCCTATCGGGGGGCAACACCCCTAAACCGTTATATGAAGCCCTCGCCCGCCAAGCCCTCCCCTGGGAAAAGATCCACGTTTTTTGGGGCGATGAACGTTATGTTTCCGTGGACCACCCCGACAGTAACCAACGCATGGCCCGCCTCGCTTGGTTGGACCAGGTGGACATTCCCGAAGCCAATATTCATCCCATGCCTACTGCTGCGGCCGATCCTGAGCAGGATGCCCAGACCTATGAAAATGAGTTGGCCACCTTTTTCCAGGTGGAAGCAGGACATTTCCCCGCCTTTGACTTAATCCTTTTAGGTTTAGGGGACGACGGCCACACCGCTTCCCTTTTTCCCCATACCCCCGCCCTGACCGTTGGCGATCGCCTAATTACGGTGGGCAATAAAGATGGCCAACCCCGGTTAACTTTTACTATTCCCCTGATTAACCGAGCCCGTTCGGTAGTTTTTCTCGTAGCAGGGGCCAGTAAACAGCATGCATTAGGGGAAATTTTTGCCCCCGAAGCCGACCCCCAACAATATCCAGCCCGGTTTATCCAGCCCCAGGGGGAACTGATCTGGCTTCTGGACCAACAGGCGGGGGAAAATCTACGCCCTTGAAAGCCAGCAATAAGCAATAACTGTGTCCCCGTGCCCTGAATCCTCCCGTATCAAAATGTTACAATCCATTTAGCATTTTCAAGCTATTGGCCCTTTTTGCTTTATGGGTGAATCCACTAGGACTGGACAACTTACCAACCCTGACCATAGCCTCCGTTGGATCATTTTGGCCATGGTGGTGGGGGTTTTATTCACCGGGGGCATAATTTTTTACAGTCTCCGTTCCGGGGTCAATCAAGGGGAGGATAACGCTTCCAGTGCCCTTTCTCCCGCAACTCAAGCTCCAGAAGACAAGCCCGTGGCCGCCCTGGGACGCATTGCTCCCCTAGGGGAAATTATTAAGCTTTCCGCTTCCCCCGGTTCTTTTGGTGGGGCGAAAGTAGCCAGAGTATTAGTCAAAGAAGGGGACAAAGTCAAAGAAGGCCAGGTGGTGGCAGTGCTGGATTCCTACGAACAAAAAGCCGCCGCTGTGGTTTCTGCCCAGGAATCGGTTCGGGTAGCCCAAGCAGATTTGGCCATCATTGAAGCCGGTGCCAAACGGGGAGAAATCGCTGCCCAGGAGTCCCAAGTCCGGAAAGCCCAGGCGGAATTAGAACAGAATTTTGCTGTCAACCAAGCCGCCCTGGCCAATTTGGTTAAGCAGTTGGAAGGGGAAAAGTTAGAGCAACAGGCCACCATCGATCGCCTACAGGCAGAGGTAAATCAAGCGGCCAACGATGACCGGCGTTATCGGAGTTTGGCGGAAAATGGGGCGATCGCCATGGCAGACTGGGAACAGCGACGTTTGAATTTGGAGACCAGCAACCAGCGCTTGCGAGAAGCCCAGGCTCGGCTAATGAAAACCGAAGCTACTTTAGAAGAACAAATTCGGGAACAGCAATCAGTCCGAGATAAGGACGCCCAAACCATGGTGCTGGAAAGGGAATCGGCCCGGGCCACCCTATCTCAAATTGCCGAAATTCGTCCGGTGGATGTGCAAAAAGCCAAAGCAGAATTGAATTTGGCCATGGCCCGTTTCCAGGAAGCCCGAGCTGAGTTGGACACTGCCCTGGTGCGGGCTCCGGTGGATTCCCAGGTGTTAAAAATTTATACTCGCCCTGGAGAAAAAGTTAGTGATACCAATGGCATCCTCGATCTCGGCATTACGTCCCAAATGATTGTGGTGGCGGAAGTGTATGAAAATGACATTGGCCGGGTGGAACTAGGTCAAACTGCTTGGGTGCGTAGTGAAAACGACAGCTTTAGCGGTGAATTGGAAGGGCGAGTTACCAATATTGGTTTGAGAATTGGCAAAAATGATGTGCTGGACTCCGACCCCGCCGCCGACATTGATGCCAGGGTGGTGGAAGTAAAAATTGCCCTCAGTCCCAGCGCCAGCAAAACCGTGGCCGGCTTGAGCAACGCCAAAGTGGTGGTCAAAATTGAACCCGACAGCGCTCCTCCTTCTGCCCCCAACTAACAATCAATCAACCAAAGATTTATCCATCAGTACATTAGTAGATGAAAATTCCCCTTGCCTGGCACCAGCTATTCCATGAAAGGATGCGACTCCTGGCGGCGATCGCCGGCATTGCCTTTGCCGATGTGCTGATTTTTATGCAACTGGGGTTCAAAAATGCCTTGTTTGACAGTGCAGTCCGGGTTCCTAAAAGTTTGCAAGGGGATTTATTCATTCTCAGTACCCAAACGGACACCTTTGTTAACCCCACCCCTTTTGCAGCCCGCCGTTTATACCAGGCCATGGGCAACGCCTCTGTTAAGGATGGCACTAGCCTCTACATTGACATCAACCGCTGGAAAAACCCGGAAACTAAAGTCAGCCGCCAGATTTACATCATGGGTTTCAACCCCGTTAACAATCCGATCAATCTACCAGGGGTAGCCGAAAATTTAGATTTGATTAAGCGCCCCGACGTGTTCCTGTTTGACCAAGACTCCAGGGAAGAATTTGGCCCAGTGCCGGCCCTGTTAGAAGCCGACGGCCCAGTTTTCACCGAAGTGGGTAATCGCCGCATCCAGGTGCAGGGTTTATTCACCCTCGGTTCTTCCTTTGGGGCGGATGGGACTTTAATTACCAGCGATTTGAATTTCTTCCGTCTTTTTCCTAATCGGGACCGCAGTTCCATTGATGCGGGTATTTTGCAACTCAAACCCGGCGCTGATCCGGAAAAAGTAGCGGAGGAAATCCGCCAAGAGTTAACCGAGGGGGATGTCCAGGTTTTCACCAAGGAAAAGTTAGTCCAATACGAATTGAATTATTGGCAAACCCGCACCACCATTGGTTTTGTCTTTGGTTTGGGCACCGCTATGGGTTTCATTGTGGGCACCGTCATTGTTTACCAAATTCTCTACACCGACGTTTCTGACCATTTACCGGAATATGCCACCCTCAAAGCCATTGGCTACGGCGATCGTTATTTGTTGGGAGTTGTGTTCCAAGAAGCCCTATTGCTAGCAGTGATTGGCTTTTTACCCAGTTTTGGCTTGGGGATTCTACTCTACACCAACACAGCCCGGGCCACGGGTTTGCCCCTGATTATGACCACGGCCAGGGCGTTAACTGTATTAATTATGACCATTGCCATGTGTTGCATTTCCGGGGCGATCGCCGTGGGGCGTTTGCGGGCCGCAGATCCGGCGGATATTTTCTAACCTGTGTTCAGGGGTCAGCTTGTGCCAGTGGCAATTTTGTCTTAACATTTCTTCACAAAAATTTATAATTTGTCATAATAGCGATGGACAGTCTTCTCACTAGGAAACATTGCTATGAAAACCGCTGCTAGAATTGTTGCTTTTACCGCTCTGACTGGATTTGCCCTGGGGATGCCCACCGTTGCCATGGCGGAAATGGAAACCACCGAAAAATCTGCCGTAGTTAGTCAAGCCGCCACGGACAGCGCCATGACTATTGTGGAAGTCGCCGCAGGCAATGAAACTTTCAGTACCCTCGTTGCAGCAGTCAAAGCGGCTGATTTAGTGGAAGCTTTATCCGCTGAAGGCCCCTTTACCGTTTTTGCCCCCACCAATGATGCCTTTGCCGCTCTGCCCGCTGGTACGGTGGAAAGTCTGTTGTTGCCCGAAAACAAAGATAAATTGGTGAAAATTTTGACCTACCACGTCGTTCCTGGCAAAATCACCGCCGCCCAGGTTCAATCCGGTGAAGTGGCATCCCTAGCTGGGGAAGCCCTCACCTTCAAAGTCAAAGATGGCAAAGTGAAAGTTAACAAAGCCACTGTCATTTCCGCCGATGTGGATGCCAGCAACGGTGTAATCCATGTCATTGACCAAGTAATTCTGCCTCCTATGTAATTCGTCTGATTAACCTAAGATCTTTGGCCTAAGTTTTGTTAAGTGGGGTTCCAGTTTCCAGGAAATTGGCCCCACTTTTTACTTGCGTGCTACCTTTACAGGGGAAGTGCCTCCGGGCATAGTGAAACTTGTTCGGGAGTGGGATGGAAAACTGTGGCCATTAATTCGTCTGATTCAGCAACAACGGTGATTATCGGTGGTGGTTTTGTTGGACTATTCACTGCTCTCCATCTGCGTCATCATCAGCACGCCGGCCCCATTGTCCTAGTGGAACCCCAGGCAAATTTTGTCTTTAAGCCCATGCTCTACGAGTTGCTCACCGAAGAGTTACCAGAGTCGGTGGTTTGTCCCAGTTATGAAAAATTGTTGGCCGATAGCGGCATTGATATAGTCCAAGCCCGAGTTGCGGATGTGCAATTGAAGGAAAAACGGTTAGTACTTGATTCTGGCCAAGAACAGCATTATGACTATTTGGTGCTGGCAGTGGGGTCAGTGCAGGGGTATTTGGGGGCCCAGGGGGCGGCAGAAAATGCCTTTGCTTTCCGTTCCCAAACCGAGGCGATCGCCCTTAGGGATCATCTCAAAGCCTGTTTAGAAAAGTCGTTAACCACAGCAGATCAAGCGGAAAAAGAAAGATTATTGACCGTGGCGATCGTGGGGGCCGGGCCGGCGGGGGTGGAAATGGCGGCCACGTTGGCGGATTTACTGCCCAGTTGGTATGTGCCCATGGGGGGCAATATCAACGATTTAAAAATTTACTTGGTCAACCATGCGCCGGGAATTTTGGCCGGGGATGCCAATAGCGGGCTCAAGCGCTGTGCCCTGGAGGAGTTGCAAGCTAGAACTATTCCGGTGACGTTGAAGTTAGGGGTGGGGGTCAAAAGCGTTACCCCGGAAAGTTTGCAGTTTGTGGAAACTGGGGAGGAGGAATTGCGCCACTTAGACACTGGCACCACCATTTGGACCGCCGGCACAGCGGTTAACCCTCTACTCAAAACCCTCAAGGAACAGATTCCGGCCGAGGAACTCGATCGCCATGGGCAACCCCTAGTAACCAGTACTTTGCAATTGCCTAGTTTTCCCCAGGTATTTGCCGCCGGGGACTGTGTGACAGTCAAAGATAATCCCAAACCGGCCCTGGCCCAGATTGCCTACCAACAAGGAGCGGCGATCGCCAAAAATTTAATGGCGGTACACAATGGTAAACCGTTAGTTAGTCCCGATCCCCAACTGCGGGGCACATTGATGAAGTTGGGCTTGAACAATGGGGTAGCCAATTTATTTGACCGGGTACGCATCCAAGGCAAGGCAGGGGATTTATTGCGGAATGCCACCTATCTAGAGCTATTGCCCACTCCTCTGCATAACTTCAAATCCACCACCCAATGGCTAGCGGAAGAAACCATCGACCGTTTCCATCGTCCCCACGCCCCCACCGCCCAGGAACTAAAATGGGCCGCCATGACCCCAGCCCAACGGCAGGAACACCAAGGCATCAAGGCGATCGCCATCATTGCGCCCCTGATTTTTATCGTCCTGTTGTACCTTGGCTTCAAAACACCGGAAAGGGAAAGGGCTCCTTTCGTCCCCCAACCTAGCCCCGGTATGAATCGGTAGGGGGGTTAACCTATGGCCAATTACTTTTAATTTTTTATTAGTTTTTAAATTAGCTAAATTTGTATTTAAATCTGTTCTTGACCTGACCACACCGGCAACTATTAACTTCAGCCCCCAAACCCAACCACTTTGCGGAACCTGCCCATGTTCACCCTCAATGACCAAAATCTGCCCTACCCCGATACCCTCCATCCCATCATTGTCCACTTTGTCATTGGCATGGTTTTCTTTGCCTACATTAGTGAACTGGTGGGCTACCTCCAAAAAAAGCCTCGGTTCTTTGAAGTCGCTTGGTGGAATTGGCTCACAGCGGCGATCGCCATTTTTTTTGCAGTGATTTTTGGGGAATTTGAAGCGGCTCTAGCGATGCCCTACCCGGCGGCCCAACCGGCATTGGATTGGCACACGGTCAACGGCTGGTCATTGTCTGCCATTTTGGCAGGGTTAACGGCTTGGCGGGGAGTGTTGAGGGTGCGAAATCCGCTGAAAACCAGCCTGCCTTTCCTCATGCTAGCCACTGTATTTATGGTGTTAGTATGCATCCAAATCTTCCTTGGCTCCCTAGTGGATTGGGTTTATGGTCTGCACACCCTACCCGTAGTCCAAGCAACCAAAGACGGCATTATTCCCTAGTCTTAACAAGTTTTCAAAATAGAAGTTTTACCCCCCATCTCATTTTCACTGAGGAAATTGACCGCACCATGAACCCTTCCCTGATTGACCAACTCAAAGAAATTGGCCTCCAGCTAGGCACCAATGGTCTGCCCTACCGATTTCCCATCCATCCCAATTTGGTTCATTTCAGTCTGGGGTTATTCATCATTGCCCTAATTTTTGATTTTGCGGGCGTATTTTTCCCCTTGGAGCGGCCAATTCTCAAAGGGTTTGCCATTCCCGCCCAGCGCCAAAACTTCTTTGATGTGGGTTGGTACAATGCCGTGGCCGGTGCCTTCATTAGTTTTTTCACGGTGGCGGCGGGCTTTTTTGAAATTCTTTTGGCCCAACCTCCCACAAATCAAGTCAGTGATTGGGGCATTGGCGCTGGTACTACCATGTTGCTCCATGGCGTGGGGGGCATCCTGCTACTGGCGATGATGGTGGGCACAACTATTTGGCGGGGCTATCAACGGTTTGTTTGGCGCACCAATTGCCGCAATGAAGTTAGCTGGGCCTATCTCGGTTTTGCCCTATTTCTCATGGCCTATATGGCCATCCATGGCACCCTGGGGGCCCAACTGGGGGCAGAATTTGGCGTACACAATACGGCGGCCCATATCCTCCGCATGGGGGAAAATCCCAATGTGGTGCTCAGTGAGGGAGGTATGGATCTTTGACGGTTTGTCGGCAAAATTTTGCCAAAGTGTGGAACAACGCTAATCCGATCAAAGCAAAGGAAATTTCCCTAAGAACGTTTTTAGACAGTTTTATTGCGTCCCCTAAATCGACCGGAATACTGGGGGAATTTCACTCACTTTTCCCCAAAATTGGGGGGCCCAAGGGGGCTTTTAAAACAGGCTCTAAACCTTTGCTCCCAATTCAGATGGCGAGAGCACTTCCCCAAGCTAATCAACCCCCAGATTCAGGTAAATAGTGCTGTTGCTAATGGAAGTGGAGCTAGACTCTTGATTAATGGTTAGGGATCGTAAATTTTTAAACAGAGGTTTGAGCGATAACTCCAATACCCTGAGCACGGGTAATTGTTGGCTAAAAAATGGTTCTCCCCTTTGCCAATCAAGGTAAACGTAACTGTCATCGGGCAAAGTGGACAATGCCTGTTGAAATTCTGGTTGATCAGCCAAGGAAGGACTGGTTTGGTCCAACACTTGGGATAAAGCTTCGAGGGAACTGGCCAAAATTACCCGATCGCCGACTCGGCAATGAACTCCCCTAACTTGGGTTTGTAGGCTGGTAATATTCTGCTTGGCCAGGGTTTGGAGACTAGTCCAAGCCCATACCCGTTGCCCACCCAGGTCCAAAGTTGATAATTGGTAGCCAGCGGCGATCGCCAATTGATCTAGATGTTCCAAAGCTAAGTCAGTGGCGGCGGCATCCAAGTCCTGGGCGGCAAATACCCAATCATTTTGGCTCGGATTAGTTTTGGGCAAAAAGATTAATTGATAATCGCCTTGCACCCAAGGAAAAATATCAGTGGTTAAATCTAAACCTAGGGGCTGTTGCCAATCATAAACTAACTTACTTAAGGCCTGTTGTAGGAGACTATGGGGGGCTAAACCCGTGGCCAACTGTTGCCATTGTTGAGCTAGGTTTTGACCATTAATTACCAAGCTACTGCTGGGGGGTAAGTTAACTAAATTGGTTTTAATGGCAGTTACATTTTCCGCCTTTTCCCCTGGGTTATTGCTAGGTACCCCCGTCAAAGCAGTGTGGGCCACCAATCCCTGGGCTTGGAGAGATAAAGCCACTGTTAAAGTTTGTTCGATCGCCGTTTGGTCAGAATTTTTATCAATGGCAGGTCGCTGGCCAAGCCAAGCGGCAAGGGCAGGAAAATTAGCATAAACTATTCCCAATTTCGGGTTATTTAAACTGGCTAGGGCCTGTTGGTAAGTTGCGGTTTGGGCCAGGCTGAGGGAAGGGGCCTGCAAACTATTTAAAGCCTGGCGCAAAACCTGGGGATGATTGGCAAATAGAACATAGTCCCCCACCACCGCACTGGCCAGTAAATTGCCGTTGGGCACTGGGTTAACGGGGTGTTTATAGGTAATTTTGACTCCTTGGTAACGGTCAAACACCAGGTCCGTATCTCCGGCGATCGCCGCAGTGGCGTAGGACAGTTGCAAAAACTCCCGACTCAGCTCTGGATCCCGGCTGTGGACCACCAGTAAATATCCCGGTTGGGCTCCATTGCTTCCATTGTGGTCGTAATCCAAATCTGTCACCGCTAGGGTAACTTCCTCCCCTAACCAGGGTTTCACCTCTTTGCGATAATCCAGCCCCGTTTTAGCAAGCAAACTCTGCTCCAACTCGGCCAACTCCCGGTGGGATCGACGCCGCCGCCCAGGATTAACTGCCAATTGGGTAAAGGCTTCCAGGCGATCGGGATTAACCAGCAAAGACACCATAATGGGTGACTGGCCAGGAATTAACCCTGGGGCCATGGGACTACGGCTCACCCCTCCCCGGGCTAAATTAAGGGGACTGTGGCCTAGTACCAGGGCAGTACCCCAGCCGGCCACAGCCAATGAAAAAATTGCAACGGCGGCCAGTAGAACGAAAAAAGAACGGGGTTTCACAACGGACTGATACCCTCTTGCGACAATTCCTTCCCATTATCAGGGCTGTCGGCGGCCTTGCCCGATCTTTTTAGCTGTTTTGGCGGGAAAAGTTACGGGGTAAAACTAGTGAGAAAAAGCTCTCTGAGGCAGATTCAGCAAAGTTAACCTCCCGTTCCTAGTCCGTAACCTAGGGTTTCCCCAGCAGTCATATCCATTGGCAATTGTGGGATTAAGTCGATAATGATCAAGCGTGAAACTGGTTTTTGGGGATGGGTTTAAGAAGATCGGATGTTTTTTTTGCTTATTTTGGTTTTTTTTCAGCAAAATCCGCCGGTAAACTATCAATCTCAAAGTATTGGTGAAACTTGTCGGTGATTTCCAGCCAATAGGAGCGTCCTTCCGTTTGCTTTCTTTTGCGGACAAAACCCGTTTCCACCAATTCCTGCACCTGTTGGTACGCTCCACTGCCCCGTAGTTCGATCAAGTCTGTTTGCAGTAGGGGGGATTTAATGGCGATCGCCGCCAAGGTACGGAGGCTCGCGGTGCTGAGATCGGCGGGGACAAAATCTTGGATCAGATGTTGAAAGGCGGCCCGGAGTTGCAGGCTGTAACCCTGGTTAGTTTCCACAATTTCCAGGGCACTGTCCCGGTGAGCATAGTCCTCCATCAACTCCATCAGGGCATCCTCCACGGAGGCCTTTTCCTGACCACTGATGCTGACCAAGTCGGCGATCGCCACCGGTTTAGCCTGGAGATAAAGGATCGCTTCAATGGTGGTGGCAAGACGCATTAGCAGGACAAATTATCGAGGTTGTTTATTTGTTAGCAAGGTCTAGCGGCCAATGAGTTTCATCGCTTGGCCAGGGCATTGCTTGATCACTTCCGGCCGTAGTTTTTGGCGAACATTATCGGCATTTAGCAAATCACGACTACCCACTTCGGCGATTAAATATGCCCTAGCGGCATCCCTGGCCACATCGGGGGATT
This sequence comes from Synechocystis sp. PCC 6803 substr. PCC-P, assembly GCF_000284455.1. Lineage (GTDB taxonomy): Bacteria > Cyanobacteriota > Cyanobacteriia > Cyanobacteriales > Microcystaceae > Synechocystis. The sequence goes on along the minus strand of NC_017039.1, from coordinate 3,383,634 downwards.
TACCTTCACTCAAAGCTTGGCAAACAAGTTTGGCCGCCGTTTGTAGCTGGGTCTGGGTCGGTTCCGTAGCCATGGCCGAAAAATTGGGACTCAGAATCAGAACCAAGGGAGCAACAACGATTAAACCAAGGGATGTCAATGCCCCAAAACGAGATCGATTGCCCATAATAACCTCAGGAATAATTAGTAAAAATTGTCCGTCCGTGGTCTTCAGTCCCTAACCAAATAGCCGCTGGAGCCGTTTACGCACCCAGTTCATAATATTACTATCTTCCTCTTCCGAAGTAAGGAGACCCTTGGTGGCCAGTTCTTCTTTGCGGCGCATTAATTCCCCTTGGTGTTCCCCCAACGCATTGATAATAGCTTCACGGAAATCAGGATTGCTTTGTAGCAATTGTTCAAATTGGGGAAATCGCACCACAAACAGGAGAGATTTTTCCTTAGCTTTAACCGAGGCAGTGCGGGGAATGCCCAGCATCAAGGCTAATTCACCAAAGAAACTACCAGGTCCCAAACTCGCCAGTACCCGACCCAGTTTCTCCGTATAGACTTCCACCAGCCCAGAAATGACAATGTAAAAGCCATCGGCTGGATCCCGTTCCCGAAAAAGCACCTCCTCCGATTGCAGGGATTGTAACTGGCCAATTTCCACCAACTGGCGAATTTCCAACTCGTTTAAGCCACTGAAATAGTCACTCGATTTCAAAACCTGACTGAGGGAAATGGTCGGTTCTTGGGGCGCTGGGTCAGACAGGCTGGGCAAATCCAAATCCGGGTGAAAATATTTGGCGATCGCCTCGGGATTTTTAAGCCAGAGTTCCCGTTGGGGCCAAGGGATGCCAATGCCATTGCGCTTAAAGTAAAAGCAAATAGTGTAGCGTAGGGCACTAAGAATTTCCGGATGCTGGCCCATGTATTGCTCTTCAATCCAGACCCAAAGCTCAAATTCCAACGCATTGTCGCCAAAATTCTGGAAAATCACCTGGGCTGGGGGAGTTTTGACCACACAGGCTTGGCTATAGGCACACATCAAAAGGGTTTCCGTCACCAACACCGGATCAGTGCCATAGGCCACCCCCACGGCCACGGTCAAACGCACCGTTTGCGTTTCGTAATGATAGTTAATCACCTGATTTTCGATCAGTAGACTACTGGGCAAAATTACTTTGGAGCCATCCTTGAGTCCCACCACCACGGCCCTGGTGGATACTTCCCGCACATAACCCTGAATGTTCTGAAAGCGGATATAGTCGCCAATTTTGACCTTTTGCTCCACCAGCAGAGTTACCCCACTAACAAAATTACGGGTCACATTTTGCAGACCTAAACCAATCCCTAGCCCAAGGGTGCCCCCCACCACCGTGAGAGAAGAGAGGTTAATGCCACTGGTTTGGAGCATGGCAATGAACAAAAAAGAACCCAAACCATAGCTCAACAAATTGGCCACAATGTAGCGGATGCCTTGTTCATAAATAAAACGCCGTAGAACAATGCTCCGTAAAACCCGATTGAGGTAGTGGGTTAAAACGAATATGGCTAGGGCAGATAGGGCCAACTGGAATAAATCCAAGAGGGAAAGTTGGGTGCGCCCAAAACTTAGGGTGGTGGCGTCGAGGGTATCAAAAATTTTGGCGAAAGCAATGGCAACAAAGGGCATGAAAATTCCATGAAAGTTGACAAAGGGGAGTTTCCGTGGATACAACCGGAAATATTGGGCAATTTGACGATAAATCCGCTGGTTCGTCCTAATTTTCCGGATTAATCTATCTCTGGATAGACGCGGAAAAAGCCCTGAAAGTCGAAAGTAAAAGGAGGGATAGGCTGAAATTGGCCATAATTTAACTCAGTTAGCTAAATTACGGGACAAACAGACATTTACTCTTAAAGGCTAACCATTGCTTCTAATAAATACCTAAGCGATCATTTCCCCCTCTCCTCCCATTTCCCATCCACCCTAATCTATGGAAATTCAACTCATCAACATTGGCTTTGGCAATATTGTTTCTGGCAATCGGGTTGTTGCCATTGTCAGTCCAGAATCCGCTCCCATTAAGAGGATTATCAGCGATGCCAAGGAACGTAGTCAGTTAATTGATGCCACCTATGGCCGACGTACCAGGGCTGTGATCATTATGGACTCTAATCAGGTAATTCTTTCGGCTATTCAACCGGAAACCGTGGCTAACCGTTTTGTGGTGGATAAGGATTTTAAAGAAAATGCGAAAAAGTAATTTGTTAATTTGCTGAACTCTAACGTTGACCTCCTCCTGAACTTTGCAAAACCTCCCAAAGTCTGTAAAAAAGGAGGGGGTGCTGCCGGTACGGAGGTCAAAATATTTGTCGCTCCCTAACTGTAATAGTTGGTCAACATCGCCCCAACCACTAACCAAGGAAAAAATTGAGACGAGGCGTGAGTGATTTCCCATTTTGTCTCCGCGTCAGTAACTGACAATGCCAGACCATTGCACCTCCTTGGTGTGGGTACGGCGATAGGAGAAAAAAAGTTCTTCCATTTGGAAAGTACAGTGGGGGGCCACAGCAATCTGTTCCTGGGCAAAACCTAACTCTAACAGTTGCAATTGATTGATGCGACGCACATCAAGGCGATATTTTTCCGGTTCTGCATCAGGTAACACGGGCGGGTTCACCATGGTGGATAAATGGTCCCATTGCTGTTCTTCTGTCGCTAATTTTTGTACTGCTTGCACACTTTGCCCCACTTCCAAGGCCACCCAGGGATCGACTTGATACACCTCTCCGGCGATCGCCGGGCCTAGGGCAACCCGTAAATCCTTTAACTCACTACCCAGGGCCAGAAATTTATCGATGGTTTTGGGCACAATTCTGGCTTTGGTCCCCCGCCAGCCTGCATGAATCGCCGCCACACGTTTACCAATCAAATCGCCAATCAATACCGGGGTACAGTCCGCACTGGCCACCCAGACCCCTTGGTGGGGAGCGTCGCTAATGATGCCATCCGCTGGGGGATGGGTACTGTCTGGGGCCAAGGGAGTTTGGCCAATTTCCGTTGCCGTTAGGGTTACGTCCCCATGAACCTGTTTGACCCGGAAAGCTTTTCCTTGGGGATCAAGATAGGTGATCAGTTGTTCGGGCAATTGGGGATAGAAGGCTCTGGTGAAAAAGGCATGGGGCCAGGGAGCCAACAAAGCACAGGTGAGATAGGGTGAACCATTGATGTTCTGCCATCCCCAGAGATCGTCCCCCATTGTCATCGGTCTAGCCAAAAAAGTTGTGATGTTTGTAGTGGTTTTAATTTCGACTGCGGATCAAAAGTGGTGTGAGTTTCCGCTCTAATTCGTTGAAGCAAAAGCTTATTTTTAATGCCCATAACCTAATTTCACCTGGTAATCCTACCATGGCCCAAGTCCTCCGTAAATGCGTTGATCCCCCTAATTCAGTCGGGGAAAACGTAAATTGAGCAAAATTGATTGGACATAGTTCAAAAAGCTATTGGCCTGACGGGCCTGGAGCCAAATTTTCCCCTGGCCAGTGAAGCGGCACAATCTACCCTTACCACCCCACACGTCCCCCCGTAGGCGATCGACGGCGAGCCCCTCCTGTTTAGTCATTTGGTAATCCAGGGTATCTTCAAATGCAACAATGTAATCGGGATTATAGGCCAGATCGCCGTTCATGGAAACCTGCACCAAACCACCATAAAGACTGAACCACAAATCCCCCTGTCCGACTAAACGCAATAAAAAACTCTCACTATCGTTATAAAAATGCTTCATACTGGCGAAATTAGTGTCAATTTTCACCGTTGGTTGGCAGGCCAGGAAGTTATCTGCCCGGAGATAAATACCTTTTTCTGTGGTTAAAAAATAATGACAAATATCCCCCGGTAGGGCTGGCGCCAATTGCAGGTGGCCAACGCTTTGTTCTGCCGTAAATTGGTTAAGAAATAGGGTATCTATCCCTAGGGCTTTACGGAGGACATCCAACAATCCCCCCCGCAATTTGTTAACAAAGAGAACAGAACGGTCCATGGCAGTGACTACATTGGCATCAACAAGGACAATTTGACCGGGCTTCAGGGTCAGCTCCAGGGTGGCGTACAGGGCATGGCCATTAATGCTGTAGGGAAGATTAAATTCATCATCTGTAGGACGTACCTGGTTATCTCCCCCTGCTTCCCGGGGATGGGCAAAGAGATGTTGGGTGTAATCCTCTTCCAAATCCTCCTCAGGGTCGATCTGTTCTAGACTTTCTTCGAGCTTTTCTAGGGATTCTTCTTCCATCATGGCGGGCAGATTTCAGTTACAGGGCAATGATATTAGTGGTTTCGGTTTATGATTTAGCGCAGTTTGAAGTTTTCCGGTTTGAGTTGGCGACCCACTTCCCGAGCAAAATTCCGAGGACCATGGGTTTGGCAAAAAATTGTACCTGTGCCACTGAATTCATAGAGGATTTCTTGGTTGGGCACCAGACGTTTGGGCCAGGGACGCAACTCTTGATACGGCTTAACTTTGAGGCTGTTATCAAAGGCCACCACATGGTCGGAGTTGACAATTTGTTTGCCATTCACTTCCAGGGAATACATGGCCCCAAAGGAGCTGATTAACACATCTCCAACGCCCACCAAACTCAGCCAGGAATAGGGTTCTTTCTTGGCGGCGGATTTGTAGCCCATGAAAATGTCCACCTTGCCATCGGATGCTAGGTAGGAGCTTTGGCGGACAATTAATTTCCTCCCGCCCAGTTGATAGTGCCCCAGGTTTCCCACTAGGGGAGGGGCCAGGTAAATTTCACCGCCATTTTCCCCGGTTCGATAATTGTTTAAAAACATGGTTTTAACTTGATTGCCCCGGCTACTCTGTTTCCCTGCTCCATCGCTAGTGCGCCGCACGGAACTTTGCACCGTAATGTCGGGACTCATGGCAATTAAAGAACCATGCTGGGCTGCTAATTCTTCATTGGCCTCCAGAAGTACCCTGGCGATCGCCGTTTGGGGGGAATTGAGAAGTTTAATGTTCATAGGGCGGGCAAAGAAAAAATCAGCGCAGTCGGAGCCGGATAAAACGGCCTAAACTGCTCAAGCTACGGGATTGCCAATAGAGGTTGCCGGAGCCCTTTAGAAGGGAACTCAGCCCCCGACCGGACTGGAGATCACCAACAATACCCCGGGGAAAATTAACTTTGAGCTTGAGCTTGGGCTGAAACGCTACTAAATGAGAGTGCTCCACCACAAAACTCTGGGGGCAGGACAACTGGTTAAGGGTGCCGTAGCTACCAAGGAAGACGCGGCCTTTACCTTGGAGTTTCAAACCGAATAAACCCTGCCCCCCCCACCAACTGGATAGACCGAGCCAATACACCCCCATATTGACGCCGCTGGTATGGGCAACATGTACTCCTGGATTGATGACTATGCCATTTTTGGGTAAGTCTAGCCTGGTCAAATTTCCTGGTAAGGCTTTGCCTAGGGTAAAACTTAACGGTTGATCGCTGGGATTATGGATGGCATTAACCATTAAGTTTTCTTTACCCAATAAAAACCGAGCCAAGGCCCGGAGCCAGCCTCCACCACAAACCCGACTAACGACCAATCCCCCATCCATGCTAATTAGGGAACCGGGGTTAATGTAGAGCCGTTCCTTGGGTTTGAGCGTAACGGCCAACACCGAGTTGGGATAGTGGCGAATTTTGTAGAGCACGGCTCAGCGGGGGGCGGAAGAACAACAACAACGGAGCAAGATAGACTGTATTTTTAACTAGTTAACCTCAATCTATACCAAACCAAGCCCAATTTAACTGGTCTTAAAGCCTAAAGTTAATGGTCTAGGAGAATACTGGAAAAGTAAGATTTTCTAGAGAAGAATCTTTTTGCAATCCTCTTTCCATCCAGAAGACTTTTGCTAGATCTTTCCTCATTACGGACGACAGGGGCATTAATGGGCATTTTCGTGCTTTTTACCCACACCCAGGTATGCCTCCAGAGATAAATAAGTTGACCTTCGCCAGGGAACAATTCTAGGCATACACTAGGGAGCAGTGTGAAACGTGTGAGGATTGTGCTATGAACTCTTTCTGGCGAACTTGTCGTCAAAAGCATTGGTTAAGTAGAAATTTATCCAGGCCCAGGGTCAGAAAATGCCGACTATGGTCGTTAATATCTCTCCTCGCTCTGGTTATGGCCAGTAGCACCTTGACCATTGCTTTGGCCTCCAATAACCAGGTTGCTGCTCAATATGCTCCAGTGGCTACCAGTTCCACCAACCCTTGGCAGTATGCTTCTTTCCCGGTGGAAAATTTCCAGCAATATACTTCTGGGTTTGGTCCCCGCCGAGCCCCCACCGCTGGGGCTAGCACTTTCCACAATGGCTTGGATTTGGCTGCGCCCCTGGGCAGTTACATACGCAATTGGTGGCATGGCACAGTGGTGGAAATGTCCGACCATACCGGTTGCGGCACCATGGTTCGCATTCAGTCCGGCCCTTGGCAGCACACTTACTGTCATTTAATGGGCGGGGTGGAAGTGCATCAGGGGCAACGGTATTTGGTCGATCGCCAGGGGGGCATTGTGCTCCAACAGGGACAACAGGTGGTGGCGGGGATGCGCATTGGTCGGGTGGGCATGACGGGAAGAACCACAGGGCCCCATCTCCATTGGGAACTGCGCCATAACGGAGTTTTAGTAGATCCGGCTCTGGTACTACAGGCCATGTACGGCGGGGCAACCTAGCCCAAATAGTCCAGAATGGTCAGTGGCCCTGTTTTTCAGTTTTCTGCACCGATGACCCCAGATTCCCTCCAACAATTGCTCACGGCGATCGCCAGTGGCCACATCAGTAGCCAAGAGGGTTTTGAGCAGCTTAAACACCTCAGTTTCCAGGCGATCGATGATTTTGCCAAAGTGGATCATCAGCGGCAACTGCGGACGGGTTTTCCAGAAGTTGTGTGGGGCCCAGGCAAAACCCCAGAACAAATTGAGCAGATTATCCAGGTCTTAGCAGTGCATAATCCGGTGGTGCTAGTGACCAGGGTGGAGCCGGAGGTGGCGGATCTCCTTGGCGATCGCATTCCTCTATTGCAGTACTATCCCCAAGCTCGCATTTGTGCCCTGGTGCAAACCCCTTTACAAATTAAATATTCCGGTACCATTGGCGTTCTCAGTGCAGGTACAGCGGATTTACCCGTGGCGGAGGAAGCGGCCATCACTGCCAGCCTCTGCGGGTTCAAAGTGGAGAAACTCTGGGACGTGGGAGTTGCCGGCATTCACCGACTGTTGAGCCATCGAGAATTAATCCAAGCCATGGATGTGTTGATTGTGGTGGCCGGTATGGAAGGGGCTTTGCCCAGTGTGGTGGCGGGATTAGTGGACTGTCCTGTGATTGGCGTACCCACCAGCGTCGGTTATGGCACCAGTTTCGGCGGCGTGGCTCCCCTGTTAACCATGCTCAATTCCTGTGCAGTGGGGGTGGGGGTAGTCAATATTGACAACGGCTTTGGAGCGGCCATGTTGGCAGGACAAATTCTCCGCACGGTTGATCGCCTGCAATCAAAATCAACTATGGCCAACGGTGGGCAGGGCGGCTAAAAATACTTCCACGCAATGGCGAGCTTTATGGTCTAATTTCGTCCAATCCACTTCCCCTTGGTCGTTAAATAAGTCCTGGTCTATTTCCACTGCCAAAGCCTGATTATTCTCCGGCAAGTTATCCCCAAAGGGCTGGGCTTGATAATTGGCAAAGCAGACTTGAAAGCATAAATCCCAAATGTTAACTCCGTAGGTTTGCCCCTCATTTTCCAGAATTAACCGATGGCCTGGGATGGGTTCCTGCACCTCCTCGTAGCGACTGCGCCAGGGACAACTTTCCAAACCTTGTCGCAGATGGTCAATGGTGCGAATCAGAGCTGGTTGCATCAGGCAATCTGCCTGTTCCCAGGCCTGGACAGTGGCAAATTCAGGTTTCATTGGTTTGATAAATTGAGATGTTTTGCGTTCAACCCTGCCATGGTACCAGTCACCATAATCCGGGGTTATGGAGTTATAGGGAGACTGAAGGGGATTTTTGTCGGTTAGAAGACTCTGTTTTTAAAGTTTTTAAAATAAATTCCTTGGTGAAAGTTAACAGACTCAGATTGGAAAGTTTCATTCCGCCCTCTAAATCGACCCACTAAAGCTCCGGCAATAATGGAGGACTTTCACTCAGTTTTCCCCCAAATTCGGGGGGCCGCGGGGTCTTGCAAACAGCCTAAAGCCTTAGGGTCAAACCCAAATAGAGGCCATTCAAATTCAGGGAAAAATCAAAACCATCGTCGCCACTGCCCTGTCCATACTTCAAACTATAAAATTTGTAACCTAGCTGGATGGCCACATTTTCTCTTACATAGTAATCTAGTCCTAAAATGGCGTTCCAATTCCAATCCGCCTCCCCCGATAGGTCAAAGCCGGACACATCCCCCCGGAGCCAAAGGGCCAAAGTATCCGTCAACTGCACCCCCAATTTTCCCCCCACTAAGGGATTAATCCAAGTGCGGCTAGCGGTTTCATTAATTTGGAATTGTCCCGCCAGGGAAACTAGGGAGCTGTTATAGCGGTAGTTAGTGGTCTGGTCCAGGGCAAAGCTGAGATTGATCAACCTGGCTCCGATGTAGGGTTCAAACCACCACTGGGGATAACTTCTGCTCTGGCTTCCTGAACCGTAAACAGGACGGGCGTCGCCAAAATGGTAGCTAATGGCTAGATCAACGGTAGTTTCGCTGACGGATAGCTCGGTGTTGGTATCAATGGTTAAATCCCGTTGCCCTGCCCCGTAAAGTTCAGTCCGAATGGCGGCAATTACTTGCTCTTCATTGGCCAAAATTTGGTCTAGTTTGGCTAAATCTTGTAAGGCATCGGCAAAATTTGCATTATTTTTGAGCGATTGCAACTTGGCCAGTGCTTCTTGCAATTGAATCAAGTTTTCCTTGGCATTACTGTCTTGGAGGATTTGAATAATTTCCCCTAGATGGGAATCCTTAATTTTCTCTAGATTGGCGATCGCCTCCCGCACTTGTCCCACTTTTTCCCTAGTTTCCGCCAATTTTTTCTGCAATGCCCCTAGATCTTCCCTGGAACGAAGATTAGCAATGCGCGTTTGAATTTCCGTCTGTAAGGCACGCACTGCCTCCAACTTATCCTGGGCAGTTTCCATCCGGTCGATGATATTTTCCAAAGTGGAACGGTCCCGATCGCCCTCAATTTCCTTTATTTTATCTAGGCCCCCCAGGGCAATTTTGGCCAAATCCCGACGGTCAATTTCTTCGAGGGGCAATGTGGCCAGCAATTCTCTAGTTTCTTCCCTCAGGTTTTGCAACTGGGCAGCAAAGGTTTGAATTTCCGTCACCCGTTGTTGCACTCGGTCCTCCAGACGATCAATAGAACCAATGGCATTGTCCCGAAAACCCTGGGCAGCAGCTAGGACGGTCTGGAGTTGGGCTAATTTTTGTTCGATTTCCCGTTCCCCAAGGTTGCCCTCCTCCACCATCTTTTTCAGTTCGTTAATTTGTTCCGCCCAAGCCCCAATAGCTTCCCGGTCAATGGCATTACCCAAGGCTTGCAATGCTTCAATTTTGGCCGAAGCTGAGGCGATCGCCGCCATTAACTCCTGGCGATCGGGAGCTGCATTGCGCACCAGTTCAAACTCAGATTGAATTTGGTCTAGACTTTGGTTAATATCACTTTTCTTTTGCTGTAAAATATCAGACTGGTCGACAAGAATGTCACTAATTCCATTCAAACGATTATTGATATCTGTGTTGAGTAAATAATTAATTGGACTAAAAGATGCTAAGCCAGTAAAATTGTCCCGTTGATTGGTGGTAGCTCCCTGCAAATTATAATAAAATCCATCCAAAATAATGCCCCAGTTACCGTGCCAAGCTTCGACTCTTCCCCCAGCATAAACTGTTAATTTTTCCAGTATGTCCGCAGTGGTAAGGTGATAATCACCCTGAACTCTCCTAATTCTGGCTGACCCATAGGCATTAATGGGTAGGATGGCACCGGGGGTAATAAAAATTTGCCAACCGTCATTTTGGGCAGTGTCAGCTATTGGGTTGGGGCTAAGCTGTTCACTATTTTCTGTGTTGGTCGACTGTTGGGTAATACTCTCCGGATAGGAACTTTTTTCTGGAGTTATGGCTGGCAAAAAATCTTGTTCTCCTTCTTTTGTTGGCTCAGTTAATGCTTGGCTTGTAAGCTGTACCAACTGTGTTGACTGGCCCCTTAAATCCTCCGTGGTTAGGGTGCTGGAGGTCAAGCTATGGGAATAATCTACGGAAGTTTGCCATGGCTCTTGATTTGATTCAGCGGCTCTTAAATCGGCAATATTTTCTACTATAAATGGCTCTAATCTGATTGTCTTTTCCAATGGGAAGTCATCATTTAATTCTGCCGTGGTAGGGGTAAAGTTAGTAAAATTGAGAACTTCATTGGCTAAAACAGGGCAGGGAATTATTCCTGGTAAACTGAACGTGGTGAAATAAAGTAGCCAATGAAAAAGTTTCATATATTTTAATAGTCAAAAATAGATCAAAAGATATTGAACCGGTCTGAATAAATCAATTAAATATAAACCACTTGATTAACCAATGACAAATAATTGATCAGTCCGCTAATTAAGAGCCTGTTTTGCAAGCCCCCCTGACTCCCCAAATTTGGAGAAAAACTGAGTGAAAGTTTCCTAGCATTGCCGAAGCCTTAGTCAGGAGATTTGGGGATCAAAATAAAACTTTGTAAACACATTCTAGGTTAAGTTAGGGCTAATGTTGCCAAATGTATATGATTTATTGATATTTTTTAAAATAGTACTCCCAAGATAAATTGCCTGAGAATGTGTTGGAAGAGTCTAGAAGTGATAATCAATTGTTCCTATCCGTCCCATCAAAAAGGAGGATTAGCAAAAATTATTTATTATCAACAGATTTTTAGGGGGTCGGTTGAGAAGATGGACTAAAACCTTATAAAAAGACTTTAAGTAACGCTTATTATAATCAAGTAAGCGAACGTTTTAGTAACTTAACTATTTTTTAAGATGAACAACTATTTCCCTCGATTGAAACAATTTTCTGCCCCTGCTACATTTTTTTTGACCGTTGCTTGCCTAGTTTATCCAGGCGAGAATGCCCACGCTAATGCCAGCACCCCTAACCCATACACAGTTGCTCAAACTACGGCCAGTCCGTCGGTGGCAGTGGAAAATCTGAGCGGTTTTCAAGGCATTATCACTGCCCTCAACATCACCCCTGATGGTAAATATTTGGCTGTGGCTACGGCGGATAACCAAATCACCCTGATTGATTTAGCTAACCAAGAAGTGGTTTATAGCCAAAGGAGTCCCGTCAATAATTTTGCTGATTTAGCCATTAGTGCCGATGGTCAATGGTTGGCGATCGCCGCTGACAATAATGTTGATGTGCGCCGGGTTCGGGATGGCATGAGGGTTGAAACCCTGGTTGGCCACACGGATAAGGTCAGTGGTGTGGCCTTTAGTCCCGACGGAGAAACTATTGTGAGCGTTAGTGGTGGCGATCGCACCATTCGCATTTGGGAAAGGGCATCGGGCAACTTGATACAAACCCTAGCGGATAACCTCGGCCCTACTACCAGCGTTGTGTTCACCCCCGACGGCAGTCAATTTATCACCGGGGCGATCGGCCAGGACCGCACCATTAAATTTTGGGATGCCAACACCTTTGAATTACTGGGCACTTCTCCCCAACAGCCAGGTTTCATCAACGGCTTAGCTGTGACCCCCGATGGCAGAAAACTGGTAGGAGCGGTGCGGAATTTTGTTAAAGCTTGGAACTTAGCCGATGCCAAAGAGTTGTTTTCCGTCAGAGGCCCCAGTTTAGAAATTAATACCATCGCCGTTTCCCCCAATAATCGCTGGGTAGCTACTGCGAACAAAGAAGGAACCATTATGATCTTCGATTTAGCCAACGGCAAACAGGTTACTACCCTGAGGGGTCACCAAGGCTGGGTTCTTTCCCTAGCTTTTAGTCCCGACGGCAATACCCTCTACAGCGGTGCGGAGGACAAAACCGTAAAAATCTGGGACCTCAGTGCCCTTGCCCGATAACTGGGGAGTTTTCCTGGGGGTCGAAAAAATCAAGACCCCTGGGGATAAATCCGACCTTTCCAACCGCCGCCCTGGCCTCGCCAATGTTGCCAAGCAGAATCCAGGGTCATGAGGCTATATAACAGGGCAATCAACGGTAGGGTTAAACCCCAAAGCCAGGAGCGCCCATAGAATTTCAGGGTCGGGCCATAGGCGATCGCCATTAGCATCCAGGTGAAAGCTCCCAATAGGGCCAGGGGAGCATTACCCCAAATTATTGCCAATATTAGGGCTATGGGGGCAGTCAAATAGACCAAAGCCATGCCAAGCAAAGTCCCCAGCAACAGCAAAGGATTGTAATTCAGTTGGGTATAGGCAGTGCGGCTGACCATCTGCCAAATGGTTTCTAGGCTGTCGTAGGGCCGCAAGCTCCAATTTGCCCTAGTTAGCCCCAACCAAATGGGTAATTTTTGGGCTTTTACCTTTTGGGCTAAGGTGCAGTCGTCAATTAACGCTTCCTTCAGAGCTCCAATACCGCCAATGGTTTGTAGGGCTGACCGTTGCATGAGAATACAGCCCCCCGCCGCCGCCGCCGTTTGACGTTGGGGATTATTAACTAAAGGGAAAGGATAAAGCTTTTGAAAGAAAAAAATAAAGGCTGGAATTAGCAATTTTTCCCAAACACTCTCACAGCGCAACAGCACCATCAGGGATACCAGGGCTAAATTGTCCCGTTGGGCTTTTTCCACCAAGGCTGTAATGGTTTGGGGACCATGGGCAATGTCCGCATCGGTGAGAAAAATGTACTCCGGCCAGGAATCTGAACCTTTTTTTTTCAACTGTACTGTTTGCCATCCCTGTTCCACGGCCCACAATTTTCCCGACCATCCAGGGGGTAACGGCTGCCCCGACACCACTTCCAGGCGATCGCCATGGCCTAGACCGCTGGCAATACGTTGGGCCACGGCCCCGGTGCCATCACTGCTTTGGTCATCCACCAAAATAATTTTTAACGGGCCTGGATAATGCTGTTCCAACAAACTGGGCAAACTTTGACCCAATACGCTCGCCTCATCCCGAGCCGGAATAATGGCCGCTACGGAGGGATATGCTTGTAAAGTTGATGGGCGATCAAAGTTTAAAACCTGATCACAACGCCAAAAGTTTCCCCAACCAACCAATAGAAAGCACCAAATCAGGCAGGAGATTGCGGTAATTGCCAAGACAAAGGTGACCATTTGTCCGCCTACAAATTCTTTTCTAAATTAGGAGCAAAGGACAAGCTGCAACTACACACCTGGGCAGCATTGGGATTGGTGAAACGAAATCCTCCCCCCATTAAATCCTCGGCATAGTCTAATTTGAGATTGTGGAGGTAACCTGCACTCTGGCTATCCACCAGCACCGTCACACCGCCACTTTCATACTCCAAATCGTCAGCGGTAATTTCCGGCACAAAATCCAAATGGTATAACCAACCGGCGCACCCTCCGGGCCTGACCGCCAAACGAAAATGGTGGCGGGTTAGTTGGCGACTGTGTTGCAATCGTTTAATTTCCTGGGCGGCACTGGGGGTCAATTGCAGCATAGGTTAACACAATGGCTCAAAACAAAATGGAAAAGTTAGACATAAAGCTCCATTTGCCATACTACCAGGGCGATCGCCGACCTTGGCTGAATTTTTGCTACTTACTACTGGAGATAGACTCTAAACAGTTAAAAAATTTCCGTATTTAAGGCTTTTTTCAGAGCCCCAATGCCCTGTTTAATGCGACGGGAAACGGTAATCACACTAACCCCCATCATTTCGGCGGCTTCCTTGTGGGTAAAGTCGTGGAGAAAAACAAATTCCACAATGCGGCGGGTACGTTCTTCCAAACCGGCTAAGGCCTGTTGCAGACGGATTTGATCTTCCTGGCTGAGTTGAAAACTACGGAATTCGTGGTGGGCTAAACAATCCCCCAGATTAACTTGTCCTTCATCGTCGCCATTTACCTTGGTGTCCAAACTCACCAGTTCACGATTCTGCAGCGCCAGTTTGGTTTCCTGCCAGTCCGCCAGGGGCACTGCTAAAATTTGTGCAATTTCCTCGTCCGTGGCCGCCCGGTCATATTTGAGGCGAAATTCCTGCTGGACGGCGATCGCCTGACGACCCAAATCTAACCAACGCCGGGGAATACGAACACAGTTACTTTTATCCCGCAGAAAATGCTGGATTTCTCCCCGCACATAGGGAATGGCAAAGGAGCTAAAGGCATTGCCCTTACTCACATCAAACCGTTCAATGGCTCGGATCAGACCCAAACACCCCACCTGGGACAAATCCTCAAAACTTTCATTGCACTGGGCCGTCCAATGGTGCGCTTCCTTTCTCACCAGACCCAGATTGACTTCCATAATCCGATTACGCACGCCAATATCGTGGGACTCTGCGTAGATTTTGAACAGTCTCAGAGTCTCAAGTTTGAGGCTTTCGCTGGTGGCATTGGTCATGGTTTTAGGTTTGGGCGACTCTAATCAACTTTACCGATGGTTGGACTCTGCCTACATCAGCAAATACATGGAGAAAATTGGAAAAAATAAAAACTTTCTGCCAACCGATGCCCTAGGCAATGCTAATGAAAATAAGCTTTGTTTAGGTTTGGGCATCATCCTCTCCCCTGCTCTGGCTGGGCAACTAGCTTGCGTTGGAATTACCAGCAACGGGAAGATATGGCATAGGAACCCACGCTAATTATAGGATTAATCTAAAATCCGAACAATAACATGTAGAAAAAGTCAACAATTCTTCAATTAAATCCTTAAGCATTGTTTAAGCATTTGCTGGGCTTGCTGTTGATAACCACCCCCAAACAAATTGAAGTGGTTGAGAATGTGGTACAGATTGTAGAGAATTTTCCGTTGTTGATAACCAGGTTCCGCGGGACTGATGCTATGGTAACCCTGGTAAAAAGCCGCCGGAAATCCCCCAAATAATTCCGTCATAGCCAGATCCACTTCCCCATCGCCGTAGTAGGTGGCCGGGTCGAGGATGACTGGTTCCCCTGTGGTTAAAATTGCGCCATTGCCAGACCACAGATCCCCATGGACTAAAGCTGGTGTCGGTTGGCGATCGCCTAACAGCTGCTTCACTTTGGGAACTACTACGGCGGGATCGGGAAAGTTCCCTGCCCGTCGTCGAGCAAGGGCCAGTTGATAGCCAAGGCGATGCTCCGCAAAAAAGTCGGCCCAACTATCGGTCCAGGGATTGGGCTGGGGAGTGGCTCCAATGGTGTTATCAGTCTGCCAACCAAATTGGGCACTGCCCCCGGCTTGATGCAATGCCGCCAAATTTTGTCCCATGCGGTACCAACTGTCATGGTTACCCCGGCCAAACTCGAGCCATTCCAACACCAGATAACTATGGCCAGCGGAACTGCCGTGGCAAATGGGACGGGGAACCCGAATGGTTTGGGTGGCCGCCATGGCTTCTAACCCGAGGGCTTCCGCTTGAAACATCTGCCACTGCTGGGCTTGATTAAGTTTGACAAAATATTTTTGCTCCCCATCCACCAGGCAATAGCCCTGATTAATACAACCACCACTCACCGATCGCCGTTCCTGAATACGGAAGGGTTGACCAGTGGTCTGACTGATTTGTTGGGCAATGGTTTGCCAGGGGGCTGGGGAATTCACGGGCACAGGGGAAAACAGGACAGGGACAAATAATACCTAGGCTGGGTTAGGAGGAGTGGCCAACAGGGGGTCTAACTGGCCGCGGCTGTCCAGGCCATACAGTTGGTCACAGCCACCAATGCCCTGGTCATTGACAAAAATTTGGGGCACAGTGCGTCTTCCTTCTGCCCTTGCCGCCATGGCCTGTCTGGCTTGGTCATCGCCGTCAATTTTGTACTCGATAAACTTAACTCCCTTCCACCACAGTAAAAGTTTCGCCCGGATGCAAAAAGGGCAAGTTTGCCAAGTATATATTTCCACTTTGGCTTTGATCCCATCCGCTTGGCGGCCACTGAGGAGGGGAAGCCAGTTGAACAAATTAGCCATGACATCACCTGGAAATTGGAACTGGAAATTTTACCTGGGAACTGCAACGGGGTTGTCTTTGTCCTTTCCCTTCAGCATTACAGATCAACCGGGCCATCGGCCCCAACCCAGACAATTTGTCCCACAGCCATGGCTTGGGCATAGGTATTTAACTCCTCCGGCGATCGCCCCCCTAGGTCCAATTCTACCCGGCGATCGGGATGCTGGCGGCGCAACTGTTGGGCATGGCGAAAGGTTGCTCCTTCGGCGGTGTCATCCACTGGACAAACTAGATAATCGATGGGGGCGGTACTGGTGGGTAAAGTCCCCAATTCAAGCAAACATTGGTGTAGCTCCTCAATGTTCAAAGAAAATCCCGTACCAGGAAAAGACTGCTGTTGGGGATGATATTGGCTGAGCAGTTGGTCATAACGCCCCCCCTGGCCCAACACATAACAGTTATCGGCCTGGCGACTCACCGCTTGGAAAACCATGCCAGTGTAGTAATCAAACGGCTGGAGCCAACTCAAGTCCAATACCAGATTAGCGGGCCCATCTCCACTGGCCGCCACTAGGCACAACAACGCCTGCAGGCGATCGACCAGACCCAGACATTCCCCCTGTAAATCTAACTTGCCCAGTCTGGCCAAAACTTCCTCCACTGTGCCCCGCAGGTCAAACAGTTGCAAAGCAAGATTTTTAGCTTCATTGTCAGGATAGGGGAGTTGGGAAAGTTCTACATAGTCCAAACGGGTGATGCAATCCCGCACAGTGGCTTGGAGAGTGGGGGGTAATTTGGCCAATAGGCTTCTGGTCAGACCGGCATCACCCAAAATCAATTGCCAATCGCTTAAACCCAATTGGGTCAGGCAATCCGTCAACAGTAGGAGAATTTCTGCATCGGCCCGGACGCCCCCAGCAAAGAGCAATTCTATGCCCGCTTGGAAAAACTCCATTTGCTTACCGTGGTAGCCCTCCGGAGGATTACGAAAGACGTTGGCCCGGTAACACAATCTTTGGGGCTGATTGTCAGTCATGCGGGTCACGACTGCCCGGGCAATGGATGCGGTTAATTCTGGCCGTAACCCCAACCGTCCCTCGCCACTGTCTTGGAGTTGAATCACGTTATTAGCCGAAATTGCCCCACCGGCCACTAGGGTATCCAGCCATTCCAGGGTGGAGGTAACAATGCGCTGATAGCCCCAACGATGAAAGGTTTGTTGCAATTGGTCATTAATGCGAGCTTTCTGGGCGACTTCCAGGGGCAATAAATCCCTAGCCCCAGCGGGGGGATGGTGAATCATGACGGCTTTGTTTCGGCAGGGGCAAGTTTAAACATTCTCAATATAATGTTTTCCCGCAACCCCAAGGAACATTTCTCCGGTTTTCCTTGGTGGGCAGAATTATCCAAAACCCTTACCAATGGGTCATCAGGCAGATTTTTCTAAGTGATGGAGTAGGGCTTGGCGCATAACGTCCACCGGCACTTCCTGTTGTAGCCAAATTTTCAAGGCGGCGGCTCCCTGTTGCACTAGCATTTCTGCTCCATCAATGGTCACTAGACCCCGCTCCTGAGCATGTTGTAAAAACCTGGTGGGGCGGGGAGTATAAATCAAATCATAGGCGATCGCCGTTGGCGGTAGTTTTTCCACAAGGGATTGATCCAGGGGGGATTGCTTAGGGTGGGGAGCCATGCCCACGGGGGTGCTGTTAATCAATAAACTTGCTTTGGGGATCACGGTAGATAGAGCTTCCCAGGGTAGAACTTGCAGAGCTTGCTTAATTTTGGGGTCCGTCCAACTGTTGGCGAACTGAGCTAATTTTTCTTGACTGCGACCCACCACAATAATTTCTGGACAACCCAATTGGGTTAAACCCACCACCACGGCCCGCGCGGCTCCACCATAGCCGAGAATCACCGCCGTCCTCCCTGACCAATCTTGCTTTAACTCCAACAAGGGAGCCAAAAAACCCTCAACATCCGTATTGGTTCCCTGCCAGCCATGGCCATCCCGCCAGAGAGTATTCACGGCCCCCACTTGCCGAGCGGTTTCGGTTATCTGGGTCAACAATGGCATCACCACTTGCTTATGGGGAATGGTCACGCTTAATCCCTGGACTCCACTGGCTCCTAACCCTGCTATGGCGATGGTTAAATCCTCTGGAGCAATGGGAAAGGCAACATATGCATAATCACTGGCCATGGCCTGGAGCGCCGCATTATGCATCACAGGGGATAAGGAATGACCAACAGGATAACCGATCACACCAAGGAGCTTAGTTTTACCGGTGATGGAAGGCATGGGGAGCAATTGTTAATTTAAATGGAGCCATGCTATATTACTAAATTGCTAGGACGTATAGCTCAGTTGGTTAGAGTACATCGTTGACATCGATGGGGTCACTGGTTCGAATCCAGTTACGTCCATAAACTTGTTCCCCGAAAATCCCTTTGTGGTTAAAGGAAAAATTTCGTCCAGAGGATTTGCGGCCAACGGCGGGAATTTGTGATCATCTCCCACAGGGCGGCATTGTACAGCTACGATAATTAGCTGGTAATTTTTCCAAGGAGTGGGGCAAAAATGGCTTCCTATGACATCACAATTATCGGCGGTGGCATTGTCGGTTTGGCCACGGGGTTATTTATTGGTCGCCGCTTTCCCCAATACAAATTGTTGATTTTAGAAAAAGAAGCGGACCCAGCCCACCATCAAACGGGGCACAATAGCGGTGTCATTCACTCTGGTATTTACTACAAACCTGGCAGCTTTAAGGCCCAGTTCACTAAAGCTGGTAACCAGAGCATGGTGGAATTTTGCCAAGAGCACGCCTTACCCTACGAGGTTTGTGGCAAAGTCATTGTAGCTACTAAACCTGAGGAATTACCGTTATTAGAAAATTTATTTAACCGGGGTCAAGCCAATGGCTTAAAAGTTAAAAAACTTAGTGCAGAACAAGTTAAGGAATACGAACCCCATGTGCAATGTTTGGGAGGAATTCATGTATTCACCTCTGGCATTGTTAATTACAAACTGGTTTGTCAAAAATATGCGGAACTAATTCAGGTCCAGGGAGGGGAAATTAAGTTTAACCATCGAGTCAATGGCATTGTTACCCAGGCTAACGGACATAGTTTGATCACTAACCAGGGGAATTTTTTTAGTCGTTTTCTGATCAATTGTGGTGGTCTCCAGAGCGATCGCCTGGCCAAAATGGCGGGCATTAACCCCGATGCTAAAATTGTGCCTTTTCGGGGAGAATATTATGAGTTGAAGCCAGAGAAAAGATATTTAGTCAAAGGTTTAATTTACCCGGTACCTAATCCGGCTTTTCCCTTTTTAGGGGTGCATTTCACCCGCATGATTGATGGCAGTATCCACGCTGGCCCCAATGCGGTGCTGAGTTTGAAACGGGAAGGTTATCGCAAAACGGATTTTGATTGGGGAGATTTTACCGAAGTGATGGCCTATGCTGGCTTTTGGAAGTTGGTGGGTAAACATTGGCAAGAAGGCTTACAGGAAGTTATTCGCTCCTTTAGTAAGGCGGCCTTTGTGCGGAGTTTACAGGAATTAATTCCGGAAGTGACAGCGGACGATATTCTTCCCAATCCAGCGGGGGTGAGGGCCCAGGCTTTGAAAAATGATGGGGCTTTGGTGGAGGATTTTCTGATTGTCCCCGGTCCTAATTCTCTCCAGGTGCTCAATGCTCCTTCCCCAGCGGCCACCGCTTCCTTAGAAATTGGCCAGGCGATCGCCGCCCAGGTACCAGCGCTGTAAAAGACTGGGGTCAATTATTTAAATCGATGGTCCCAAAATAGGGAGGAACGGAGGATTCCTTGGCCACAGGGAGATCGTCCCCCCACCAGTCATAGTCAATGGTTTACCTTAAGATGGGAACAGAAATTCGTCACTGAGGTAAAGGAATGCGAGCTGTGTTGATGGCAGGGGGGGCAGGCACCCGTTTGAGACCCCTGACTTGCGATCTGCCCAAGCCCATGGTGCCCATTGTTAATCAACCGATCGCCGCCCATATTATCCATTTGCTCCGTCGCCATAACATTACTGAGGTGGTGGCCACCCTCCACTACCTCCCTGATGCCATGCGGGACTATTTCCTTGATGGCAGTGAATTTGGTGTTCAGATGACCTATGCAGTGGAGGACGAGCATCCCCTCGGTACGGCGGGTTGTGTAAAGAACATTGAAGAGTTATTGGATGATACTTTTTTGGTAATTAGTGGGGATAGCATCACCGATTTTAATCTCACCCAGGCGATCGCCTTCCACAAACAAAAACAAGCCAAGGCGACCCTGATTTTGACCAAGGTTCCCAACCCCCTGGAATTTGGCGTGGTCATCACCGACGAAAACCAACGGGTGCAAAGATTTTTAGAAAAGCCCTCCACCAGTGAAGTTTTTTCCGACACCGTCAACACGGGCACCTATATCCTCGAACCGGAAGTTTTGGCCTATCTGCCCCCCAAGGAAGAAATGGATTTTTCCAAGGATTTATTTCCCCTCCTGCTGGAAAATGACGAACCCATGTATGGTTTTGTCGCCGATGGTTACTGGTGCGATGTCGGTAATTTGGACGCCTATCGGGAAGCCCAATACGATGCCCTAGAAAAAAAAGTCACGCTGGAATTGGGTAACCTACCCCGGCACTCGGACATTTGGATCGGGGAAAACACCACCATTGACCCCACTGCTATTCTCACTCCCCCTCTGGCGATCGGGGATAACTGCAACATCGGTTCAGGAACTAAATTGGAAGCGGGCACCATCATTGGCGATAACGTCACCATTGGCGCTGGAGCAGAATTAAAGCGAGCCATTGTTTGGAATGGCGTACTCATTGGTGATGAAGCCTATCTAGCTGCCTGTGTAGTGGGGCGGGGCTGTCGCATAGAAAGACGGGTACAGGTCCTGGAAGGGGCAGTCATTGGTCCCCTATCCATCATTGGCGAAGAAGCCCAAATCAACTCAAATGTTAAAGTTTGGCCCAGTAAACGGGTGGAACCGGGAGCCATTCTCAACATTAATTTAATTTGGGGCAGCACCGGCCACCGCAACCTATTCGGACAGAGAGGTGTTTCCGGCATTGTCAACATTGATATGACGCCGGAGTTTGCTGTCAAATTGGGGGCTGCCTACGGTTCTTCCCTCAGGCCCGGAGCAGAAATTGTCGTTTCCCGCGATCAACGCAATGTCTCCCGCATGGTCACCCGTTCCCTCATTGCTGGCCTGATGTCGGTGGGGGTAAATATTCAAAACCTGGAAGCCACAGCGATCCCCATTGCTCGCACCATGACTCCGAAGTTAAAAGTGGCCGGCGGCATCCATGTGCGTATCCATCCCGATCGCCCAGATTACCTACTGATTGAATTTCTGGATAGCCAGGGTATCAATATTTCCAAAAAAACCGAAAAAAAAATTGAAGGAGCCTATTTCAAGGAAGATTTACGGCGGGTAAGCATTCCCCAAATTGGCGACATGTCCTATCCGGCCCAGGTGTTGGAAACCTATTGCCACACCTTTGAAAAACTCCTAGACATGGACATCATCAACAACGATGGGGCCAAAATTGTTATTGACTACGCCTATGGAGTGTCTGGGGCCATTCTGCCCCTACTGTTGACCAAATTCGGCTGCGACGCAGTGGTGCTCAATGCCAGTCTACGACAAACCGCCGTTTCCAATGAAGAAAAAGAAGTCTTACTTAGTCAATTGGGACAAGTGGTATCGGCCCTACAGGCCAATTTGGGGGTGCAGGTTTCCGCTAATGGCGAACAACTCACCCTGGTGGACGAAGGGGGCCTACCCATCCGGGGGGAACTGCTAACAGCTTTGATGGTGCATATGGTGTTAACTGCTTCTCCCAGGGGAACCATTGTGGTGCCAGTACAGGCTTCCAGTGCGGTGGAGCATTTGGCCCGTCGCCATGGGGGTAAAGTTTTGAGAACCAAGGCTAACCCCACTGCATTGATGGCCGCCGCCCAATCGAGCCATAACGTGGTTTTGGGCGGTAGTGGAGAAACTGGCTTTATTTTTCCTCGCCTCCACCCAGGCTTTGATGCCATGTTTTGCATTGCCAAAGTAATGGAAATGCTGACTGTCCAAAAACGCACCCTGGGGGAAATTCGCTCAGAATTGCCGACGGTTTACCATAACAGTTGTAGTGTCCGTTGTTCTTGGAAAATTAAAGGGGCCCTGATGCGCCATTTGGTGGAAATTCATCGGGATCAACATATTGAACTGGTAGACGGGGTTAAAATGACTTTTCCCCATGGAGACAACTGGGTATTGATTTTGCCCGATGCGGGGGAGCCCCTGGTCCACATCTATGCCAACAGTGAAGACCGCCATTGGGTAGATGAGAAATTACGTTACTACCAAGCCCAGGTCTTGAATTTTATTAGTGACGCCCAGGAGGAGTCCTACCAACATTTTTCCTGATGTTTGGGGGTTGCCTAGTCCTTTGGGCCAAACGCCTGTAGCAATCAAGCTGTCAACGCTGTTAGCAGTAGGTCGAAAGTTTTAACTTCAACGGCTTAGTTAAAGGGAATAAACCTGGCCGCCGAGGAACACCCTGGTAATCCCCTTGGATTTGAGTGCCTGGGCGGTTTTTTGGACAATGCTAGCGTCGGGCAGACGAATTACCTTTTGGGTTTTGAGGGAAAAGCGCCGGGCCACCCGATGGTTATCAAAAACAGGTAGGGTTTTTGCCTGGACTTCTTCGGGGGGTAAGGCCCCATCAAGACTAAATTCCTTCAGGGGACGGACAATCAATTCCCCCCTTCTGTCCACCACTAGGTAGCAGTTTTTGGGCATAGAAGCTTCTATTAGGGGCAAAATTGAAACTAGCTCTGCGGTGTTTGCTAGGGTTTGTTTGGTGGCCACTGGGGTGGGAATATAATCCTCTTCCCCTTGGTCTTCGTCGAAATCGTCTAATTCATCTTCAAACTCATCATCATCGTCTTCGTCGTCAAGGTCATCGATATCTTCGCCATCCAGTAAACCCAAGTCCTCGTCTATGTCCTTGACAATTTCATCTAGGGCGGAAGATTTAATTGAAACAATCTGGGGGCGTCGCCCCATGGGGGCATCGGGCGGTACTTCAGTTTTTGCCACTGACATGGTGGTTGGGATATCACCAAATCCTGTTGGATCGGGCTGGGCTAGGGAGGGGATGGCGATCGCCGGCGGATCAATGGTTTTTTCCGCATCGGTAAACTCCCCAGGCTCTGGGGCAACGGGGCTGGCGGTGACTCGACGACGGGAACGCACCCTTCTGCCCTGGCCACTAGCATTAGTTTCATTAGTCTCTCTGTCTTGATGATTCGGCCCAGCAACAGGGGCCACCTCCGCCACGGCATCCCCAGGGAGATTGGTTTCTGCCACTTCCAACTTTTTCCTAGATGGCTTGGGCAACGGCAACGTCAACTGGGCATCATTTTTAATTCCCTTACTGCCCCTTTTTTCCTGCACTAAGGTTTCATATTCCCCACTGGCGATCGCCGTTTTTAAGAGACGACTGACGGTGGAAATGCTCACCCCAAAACGTTCCGCCAGGGTGGTGGTGGTGGCGGGGGTTTGCCGGTAGAGGTCCACCAACTCTTGTTTATCGGTGTCGGTCAGCTTAGCAGGACTCATGGCAGTAACCATCAGGACAATTTGACATTAGTGGAACAGACGACAGGGGCGAATCTGCTAATATGTGGTTGATTCGGCGGCGGCCGGGCAAAGGAGCACAGCCTTGGATAAGACTCCAAGGACTTAACTTTTTCCCACTACGGCCGAATGGTCCTATTCCAGCTACCTTGCAATATATCATTATGCCAATTGCTGCGGCGAAACCGGCCCTTCTTGTCCTTGCGGATGGCACCCCTTATCCCGGTTGGTCCTTCGGGGCCGATGGTACCACAGTGGGAGAGGTGGTATTCAACACGGGTATGACCGGCTACCAGGAAGTGATGACCGACCCCAGTTATTGCGGCCAAATTGTCACGTTTACCTATCCTGAGTTGGGCAACACCGGAGTCAATGCAGAGGACGAGGAATCTATCCATCCCCATGTAAAGGGGGTAGTGGCCCGCAACATCACCCGCCGCCCCAGCAATTGGCGATCGACCCAATCCCTACCGGACTATTTGGTAGAACATAAAATCATCGGCATTTACGGCATCGACACTAGGGCCCTGACTCGCAAGTTGCGTTCCATCGGTGCCATGAACGGCGGCATCTCTACGGAAATCTTGGAACCGGAAGCCCTGTTGCACCACATCCAAGCAGCTCCTTCCATGGCCGGGTTAAATTTGGTTAAGGAAGTGACCACCCATGAAGTTTACGAATGGACTGATTCCACCAATGACCATTGGCAGTTTGGGCCAGTGGCAGAACAACAGGGACAACCGCCCCTCACCGTGGTGGCGCTGGACTTTGGCGTTAAGCGTAATATCCTGCGTCGCTTAGCTAGTTACGGTTGTCGTGTGATTGTGGTACCTGCTAGCACCTCCGCTGCTGAAATTCTCCAGTACAACCCCGATGGCATTTTCCTTTCCAATGGCCCTGGTGATCCCTCCGCTGTTGAAGAAGGTATTGTCACCACCAAAGAGTTATTGGCGGCTAAAAAGCCCATGTTTGGCATTTGCATGGGGCATCAAGTGTTGGGGTTATCCCTGGGAGCGGAGACCTTTAAGCTCAAATTTGGTCATCGAGGGCTCAATCAACCCTGTGGCCTGGAGCAACAGGTGGAAATTACCAGCCAGAACCATGGTTTTGCGGTGACGGAAGGTTCCCTGGCCGAAGAAGTGGAAATTACCCATTTCAACCTCAACGATAAAACGGTGGCGGGGCTACGCCATAAAGAATTGCCCTTTTTCTCGGTGCAGTACCACCCGGAGGCCAGCCCTGGACCCCATGATGCCGATTATCTGTTCGAGAAGTTCGTCAAGTTGATGCGACAACAAAAGGCAGAAGTCGCCGGTTAGTAAAACCTAGTAACAGCTACGATTTATCGTACTATCGATCACCAAGGTAGTGCCGTTAATACTATCGTTGCTTCATTTTTAGGAAAAATATCTGGTAATAAAAGGCTAAAAAATTTAACGTTATCTTTAGTTAACATTGATATTTTCTAACCTTAATGGGGACAGATTACTTGGTAAGTTAAAGGTTTATTCTGCTCAAATTCAGCAATATTTGCCAGTGTCGTTGCGGCAATGGTTTGCAGAGCGTTGTGGGTAAAGAATCCCTGATGAGCTGTGATCATTACATTGGGAAAAGATTGTAGCAATTGAAAGGTATCATCTTGAATGATAGTATCAGAATGGTCAGTAAAAAATAGCTCTTCCTCTTCTTCGTAAACATCAATGCCTAAAAAGCCAATTTTATGGGATTTAATCCCCTGAATAACCGCTTGGGTATCAATTAAATGACCTCGACTTGTGTTGATTAACATAACCCCTGGCTTCATTTGGGCAATGGTATTAGTGTTAATTAGATAATGGGTTTCCGGCAGTAGGGGACAGTGGAGAGAAATAATATCAGAATGAGCTAAAAGTTCATTTAAAGATACATAGAGGGCTTGGCCAATGGCAGTAAATTTATCGTTAGGAAAGGCATCGTAGCCCAATAAATGGCAGCCAAAACCATTCATAATTTGAGCAAAAGCTAGACCAATTTTGCCAGTACCAATCACTCCGACGGTGGTGCCATGGAGATCAAAACCAAGTAACCCTTCTAGGGAAAAATTATCGTCCCTAACGCGGTTATAGGCTCGATATAACTTTCTATTTAGAGCCAGAATTAACCCCACAGTATGTTCTGCGACTGCATGGGGAGAATAGGATGGTACATGGACTACTTTTAGCCCCAGATCTGCGGCTGTTTTGAGGTCAACATTATTATAGCCCGCACTGCGCAGAGCGATTAATTTTGTGCCCTGGGCAGCTAACTTTTCTAGCACCGGGGCAGGAGCTTGGTCATTAACGAAGAGGCAAATAACGGGGCAATCCTCCGCTAAAATAGCGGTATCAAGGTTGAGTTGGGCATCAAAAAAGACCATTTCCCGTTGATGGGGGTGGTTTGCTTGTTGGAAAAATTGACGATCATAGGCTTTACTGCTAAAAAAAGCGATTTTCATGACGATTATGGGAAGTAGTTTAGAACGTGTTTGGAAAGTTTTATTCCGCCCCCTAAATCCCCCAATAATGGGGTACTTTCACCCAGCTTCACCCCAAATTTGGGGGCCAGGGGGGCTTGTTAAACAGGCTCTTAGAGCACTATTTAGTCAAGGGTATTTTTTCCAATCTTAAAAGAAATTTTCTGATTCTTCCTGCATTTGTATTATTTAATACTCCCCTAGCTCTGGCGATTGCCGTAGCGGTAGATATTGACTCACACTGGGGCAACTGTAGGGTTTGGCCTCCAACTCCTGTGTTTGGCTGTGATGCATTTTCAGCTTCCCTTTAGCTAGCCCTTTCTTTCCTAAACCTTGGGATACTGCACCACACAATATCCATCTCAAGAATGACCGATGGGGTCAGAAGACCACACTCTGCCACCGGTCAGCGTTGGGTAGTTCGCCCCATCTTCCTTCGTTCTCAGTAGTACCATCAGGCTGGGCAATTTTGTTGGCCATGGTGCAGAAAAATGGTTAATCTGGGTTTTCGGTGAGCGATAATGTGAAGAATAGTTACAAGCAAAATCGCTCAGGTTAATTTCGTCTCCCTCCCCAAATTTGGCGATCGCCCCCATGAAGCGGTTAAAGGCGAACGAACCACTGCCTAGGCTAACTGGTAAAATTAACCACCGCCCCCAGGCTGAGGGGCCCTTTGGGGTCTCCCATTGCTGTCCAGATGTCCTTCCAATATCCGTTGCTAGCTCCTATGACAAACTCCTCTGTTGCCACCAATTCTAACCAACCATTCCTTGGTCAACCTTGGTTAGTGGAAGAACGAGATGCCTGTGGTGTGGGTTTTATTGCCAATCTCCGGGGTAAGCCGGACCATACCCTGGTGGAGCAGGCCCTAAAGGCTCTGGGGTGTATGGAACATCGGGGGGGATGCAGTGCCGATAACGATTCAGGGGACGGGGCCGGGGTGATGACCGCCATTCCTCGGGAACTACTGGCCCAGTGGTTTAACACCCGCAATTTGCCCATGCCCGATGGCGATCGCCTGGGGGTGGGAATGGTATTTTTACCCCAGGAACCCTCCGCTAGGGAAGTGGCCCGGGCCTACGTAGAAGAAGTGGTACGGCTGGAAAAATTAACAGTGTTAGGGTGGCGGGAAGTGCCCGTTAATTCTGATGTGCTGGGCATTCAAGCCAAAAATAATCAGCCCCACATTGAACAAATTTTAGTTACTTGTCCCGAAGGTTGTGCCGGAGATGAATTAGATCGGCGATTGTACATTGCCCGCTCCATCATTGGTAAAAAATTAGCGGAAGATTTCTACGTTTGTTCCTTTTCCTGTCGCACCATTGTCTATAAAGGCATGGTCCGGAGCATTATTCTGGGGGAATTTTATTTAGATTTAAAAAATCCTGGATATACCAGTAATTTCGCCGTTTACCACCGTCGTTTCAGCACCAATACCATGCCCAAATGGCCCCTGGCTCAACCCATGCGGCTATTGGGTCATAACGGGGAAATTAATACCCTTTTAGGCAATATTAATTGGATGGCGGCCAGGGAAAAAGAATTGGAAGTGTCGGGCTGGACAAAGGCGGAGTTAGAAGCATTAACTCCTATTGTTAACCAAGCCAACAGTGATTCCTATAACCTTGATAGTGCCCTGGAATTGTTGGTGCGTACTGGCCGCAGTCCCCTAGAAGCGGCGATGATTTTAGTGCCGGAAGCTTATAAAAATCAGCCAGCTTTAAAAGATTACCCGGAAATTAGTGATTTCCATGACTACTACAGCGGTTTACAGGAACCCTGGGATGGCCCCGCTTTATTAGTATTTAGTGACGGCAAAATTGTTGGCGCTGGGCTAGACCGGAATGGTTTACGGCCCGCCCGTTATTGCATTACCAAAGATGACTATATTGTCTTGGGTTCCGAAGCGGGAGTCGTGGATTTACCGGAAGTAGATATTGTTGAAAAAGGTCGCCTAGCACCGGGGCAAATGATTGCGGTGGATTTGGCTGAGCAAAAAATTCTCAAAAACTATCAAATTAAACAGCAGGCGGCCCAAAAATATCCCTATGGGGAATGGATAAAAATCCAGCGTCAAACGGTAGCTTCTGATAGCTTTGCTGAAAAAACTTTATTCAATGACGCTCAAACTGTACTGCAACAACAGGCAGCTTTTGGCTACACCGCTGAAGATGTGGAAATGGTAGTGGTACCCATGGCCAGCCAAGGTAAGGAACCAACTTTTTGCATGGGGGACGATACGCCCTTAGCTGTACTATCCCATAAACCCCGCTTACTGTACGACTATTTCAAACAGCGCTTTGCCCAGGTGACCAATCCCCCCATTGATCCTCTGCGGGAAAATTTGGTCATGTCCCTAGCTATGTTTTTAGGCAAACGGGGCAATTTGTTAGAGCCTAAAGCGGAATCCGCGCGGACGATTAAACTCCGATCGCCATTGGTCAATGAAGTAGAGTTACAGGCCATTAAAACTGGACAGTTGCAGGTGGCAGAAGTTTCTACCCTTTACGATCTAGATGGGGTGAATAGTCTGGAAACCGCCTTAGATAATTTAGTTAAAACGGCGATCGCCACTGTGCAAGCCGGGGCAGAAATCTTGGTTTTAACTGATCGTCCTAACGGCGCAATATTGACTGAGAATCAAAGTTTTATTCCCCCCTTGTTGGCAGTGGGAGCAGTACATCACCATCTAATTCGGGCCGGGCTAAGGCTAAAAGCGTCCCTAATTGTGGACACCGCCCAGTGTTGGAGTACCCATCATTTTGCCTGCTTGGTAGGCTATGGTGCTTCGGCCATTTGTCCCTACCTAGCGTTGGAATCCGTGCGGCAATGGTGGTTAGATGAAAAGACCCAAAAGCTGATGGAAAATGGGCGCTTGGATCGGATTGACTTACCCACGGCGCTGAAGAATTATCGCCAATCCGTGGAAGCAGGATTATTTAAAATTCTCTCCAAAATGGGCATTTCCCTGCTGGCTTCCTACCACGGTGCCCAAATCTTCGAGGCGATCGGTTTAGGGGCGGAATTGGTGGAATATGCCTTTGCTGGAACTACCAGTCGGGTGGGCGGTTTGACCATCGCTGATGTGGCCGGGGAAGTAATGGTTTTCCATGGCATGGCCTTCCCGGAAATGGCTAAGAAGTTAGAGAACTTTGGCTTTGTCAACTACCGTCCCGGCGGAGAATATCACATGAACTCGCCGGAGATGTCCAAGTCTCTCCATAAGGCAGTGGCAGCCTACAAAGTGGGCGGTAATGGTAACAATGGGGAAGCCTATGACCATTACGAGTTGTACCGTCAATATCTCAAAGACCGTCCTGTCACTGCCCTGCGGGATTTGCTCGATTTCAATGCAGACCAACCGGCCATTTCCTTAGAAGAAGTGGAATCGGTGGAAAGTATTGTCAAGCGCTTCTGTACTGGCGGTATGTCCCTCGGTGCGTTGTCCCGGGAAGCCCATGAAACCTTGGCGATCGCCATGAATCGTTTAGGAGCTAAATCCAATTCCGGGGAAGGGGGAGAAGATGTAGTACGTTACCTCACTCTAGATGATGTGGATAGCGAAGGAAATTCCCCCACCTTGCCCCATCTCCACGGCCTGCAAAATGGAGACACGGCCAACTCCGCCATTAAGCAAATTGCCTCCGGTCGTTTTGGGGTTACCCCGGAATATTTGATGAGTGGCAAACAGTTGGAAATTAAAATGGCCCAGGGTGCTAAACCTGGGGAAGGGGGGCAGTTACCAGGCAAAAAAGTCAGTGAATATATTGCCATGTTGCGCCGTTCTAAACCCGGTGTAACCCTCATTTCTCCGCCGCCCCACCATGACATTTACTCCATCGAAGATTTAGCCCAATTAATTTACGATCTCCATCAAATCAATCCCGAAGCCCAGGTATCGGTGAAATTGGTGGCGGAAATTGGTATTGGTACGATCGCCGCTGGGGTTGCTAAGGCCAATGCGGATATTATCCAAATTTCTGGCCATGACGGTGGTACAGGGGCATCACCTTTAAGCTCCATTAAACACGCTGGTTCTCCCTGGGAGCTTGGTGTTACGGAAGTGCATCGGGTGTTAATGGAAAACCAACTGCGCGATCGGGTTTTGCTGCGGGCTGATGGTGGTCTGAAAACCGGTTGGGACGTAGTGATGGCCGCCCTTATGGGAGCGGAGGAGTATGGCTTTGGCTCCATTGCCATGATTGCCGAAGGTTGCATTATGGCCCGGGTTTGCCACACTAATAATTGTCCCGTCGGGGTTGCCACCCAGCAAGAACGGTTACGGCAACGCTTTAAAGGAGTGCCGGGGCAGGTGGTTAATTTCTTCTATTTCATTGCCGAGGAAGTGCGCTCCCTGTTGGCCCATTTAGGTTATCGCAGTTTGGACGACATCATTGGCCGCACTGATCTACTCAAAGTTCGCTCCGATGTCCAGTTGAGCAAAACCCAGAATCTGACCTTAGATTGTCTGTTAAATTTGCCCGACACGAAGCAAAACCGGCAATGGTTAAATCACGAACCAGTCCACAGCAACGGCCCAGTGTTGGACGACGACATTTTGGCCGACCCTGACATCCAAGAAGCCATTAACCATCAAACCACTGCGACCAAAACCTATCGGCTGGTCAATACCGACCGCACTGTGGGCACCCGTCTCTCCGGGGCGATCGCCAAAAAGTATGGCAACAATGGTTTTGAAGGTAACATTACCCTCAACTTCCAAGGCGCCGCTGGTCAGAGTTTTGGTGCCTTTAACCTGGATGGCATGACCCTACATCTGCAAGGGGAAGCCAACGACTATGTGGGCAAAGGCATGAATGGGGGTGAAATTGTCATCGTGCCCCATCCCCAGGCGAGCTTTGCACCGGAAGACAATGTAATTATTGGTAACACCTGTCTCTATGGAGCGACGGGGGGCAACCTTTATGCCAACGGCCGGGCGGGGGAACGCTTTGCAGTGCGTAACTCCGTGGGTAAAGCCGTGATTGAAGGAGCTGGCGATCACTGTTGTGAATATATGACCGGTGGCGTGATTGTCGTCCTTGGCCCTGTGGGTCGGAACGTTGGTGCTGGCATGACTGGTGGTTTGGCTTACTTCCTCGATGAAGTAGGGGATTTACCAGAAAAAATCAACCCGGAAATCATCACCTTGCAAAGGATCACAGCTTCTAAAGGGGAGGAACAATTGAAATCCTTGATTACTGCCCACGTTGAACACACAGGTAGCCCAAAAGGCAAGGCAATTCTGGCTAACTGGTCCGATTATCTCGGCAAATTCTGGCAGGCCGTTCCTCCTTCCGAAAAAGACTCTCCTGAAGCCAATGGGGATGTCAGCTTAACCGGGGAGAAGACACTGACCTCTGTCTAGTTAATCGTTCCGCTCAAATAAGGGGAGGAAATCTTTTCTTCCCCCATTGAGGGCATCGATTCTGACAATCATCCCTTCTCTTTCTAAGTCTTTAAGTTTACGAAAAATCAGGGTGCGGTATGCTCGCGGAGAGGGCAAAGAAACGTGTAGTTGATATCGTCATGCTTCCGCTTTGAATCCAACTTTACCGATAGGTCCCGTTGATCCATCAGGGGTAATCCAATGGCAAAATTGGGAATCTTGCCGCACAAACTGCCCTCCGGTACTTTTGGTGTCGTACCACTGATCTTGCCAAATGCCGTTGACGAGTAAGCCCATAATGTCCCTGCGGTGAAGATTGCCTTTGTCTCATTATGAAAGTTCCCGCTTGCTTTGGCTAATGCAACTGGCGATCGGTAACTGTTGTTCCGGAATTATTTACTCAATAACGGACAAATAAAATCTAATTACTACTTGCCTTTAGGTGCGAGAAGATATCAATAGTTGCTCAATAGATTCTGCTAAATCGTACAAAGAACTATAATCAAAATTTCTACCTAATTTAGGTTCCCAGTAACGGCCATGGGCCAACCAATTTCGATAATCAAAAGCAGTTATTACTTCTGAAATAAAACTTTTATATTCTGGACAAATTTCTTTCCATAATCTTAGAATATCTCTTTCTAAAGAAGCACGAACACCTTTGCTTTTGTAAATATTTCGCATTTTTCTAGACAAAGGATCCTTTTTTTTCTTGTAACATCGTGTCAAATAATCAACACGAAGTAATGCTTCTAAGGCAGATAAAATCGAAAGCGAAACTGCTTTATCTAATTCCTGTAATCTTAATTTTAATTCTCCTTCAACTTCATTTCTGGTATAACCATTAAACCTCAAAGTATATGCAGGATTTTTGGGGCTAAAGAAAAGTCTTAATGCTTTTTCACTATCACCATAATAATCAGCAATATTTAACAGAGACAAGTTCTCACTAGAAAACGATACTTTTTTAAGCATTGACGACTTCCATTAAAGCTTGAAAAAAAGTTTCCTCCGTAATTTCTAAATAACTTACTTTAGGAGGGCGAGAGGCAATTTTCCATAGCCATTGAGTTTGGGGCGTAAAGTGTCCCAGAAAGAAAGTGCTTGGTTCATCAAAATCTTTCGGAACCAATAAAAACCGAACACTACCCAGATCAGAAATTAAATCAATACGGCCTTGACAACCAACAATAAATCGACCAACTGGCTTAAAAATTAGTCTTTTTTTTCCTATTTTTAATATTAATTGTTTAACTTCATATTCTCCAAAGTGATCTTCTTGTAGCTGAAGTGTTTTCCATTCTTCACCTATTTTGCCTTGTTCTAGATAGCCATGAATATATTCTTGAACAAGCTCATAAAATTCATCAATTTTAGCAAGCCATTTTTGTTTATCTTCCTCATAGTCAATGGCTAAGGATTCATTATTTTCAGATTCTTGTTCTGATAGAAAATCTTCAAACCGCTTTAGATATTGTTTTTTAGACATTGACTTATATCCCCAATTAAAAATCTTAAGAAGATGATTTGTGAGTTAAATCTTCTATCTTTGGTAGAAAAATCACTCCTTAGGATAGGTTTATTCACTGTAAACCACCAAACATTTATTGCTAACATTATAGACCACGTTGGCGATCACCTAACCAATGCTCGTAGATATCGGACTAAAGGGACAGAAATAGATCGCCTATCAAACAAATTAACACTGAGCGCTTCGTCAGTAATAATGATTTTTTGAATGAGTAAGGTATCTAAAATTTTAATCGTTGAATAATTCATTCCAACCTTTCAGCATTTAAGTTTGGTTTGCGCTTGAGCTAGTCATATTTTTGAAGTAGATGCTTCGTCCAAGTCGAGTCCAGATTCTTCAAACGCTTCTTGCTGATTCCATTCCAGTTCCAAATGGATTTGTATTCTGCGTGGAGTAGAAACCTAGACAGTTGCCACGCAAAGAAGAACCGAAACAGTCCGTTTAAACGAAGCGCTTCTCGGAAAAGTCTAGATCTATTTCTTGAACCTGTCTGCTTCTTAGCTTCTGCGGCACTCTCAATATCTTGTGGCGGCAAATCTTCAAGCCTGACTGCCTCGGCCCACAATAGATCGAGAAGAATCAAGCATCGGCGCCGCAAACCATTATGGTAGATTAACCAGTGCTGCAACTCTCTCCGCACCTCCTTATGACTTTCAGATATTCCGGGATCAAAATGCCTATCTTGATAACTTGAATCGAGAAGCTTTCGTAGAGGGAGACTATGACGGAGTAAACTAGTTCCAAATATTGGATATGCGTCAGATACATCCAATTGTCCTTGAAGAATTCTCATCGAAACGTCTCCCAGTATTCCAGACACGACACGAATACTTTCCAAAGCCCAAATAGTCGGTGCGTCAGATCTCACTTCCTTCAATAGATCGCAAAGCTCCCTTAGCTCCTTCTGATTAAGCACTTGGTAGTATTCATCAAGTTCTCGTCCAACAAATATTATCCGTCCCCAGTAATCCTTAGAATTGTGCCAGCGTTTCCAGTACTCTGACACTAATGCCAGGCGAGTTTGGCGGTTTTGTGAGGTCAAGATGCCGATTTGGGCAATCCCGACCACGACTAGTAGTCCTGTAGCAATTGCAGTGATTGTCGCGTTGTCCATTTAAAATTGGGATAGTTAGAAAATTTGAGCCAGACTTAAGGACTACACAGAAAATCTTCAGTCTCCCCAATACAGTGATTGTGTCTATGCTTTGGAGAAGCTTTGTTTCAAGACGAAATAAAATCCTTTCCTGGTAATAAAATATTCTGCTTCGGTGATGATAAGGGGTGAATTAAATGAATAGTCAAAATTAAGGTGAGCCATAAAAGGCCCACCATAATTTTACGGCTTACTTAGCTCCCACTGGCATTCCCAAAATATCCTCAATCTTGGGCATTTGGTCTAGGGGAATGACTCGGCCGAAGTCCTCGAAATTATCAATCTCATTGAAATTGAGGTAGCGGTAAAGTTCGCCTTCAAACGGAGCAACTTTTTCGGAGACGATCGCCAGATATTCTTCCACTGTGGGAATTTTGCCGAGGAGGGCACAAACTGCGGCTAACTCAGCGGAACCGAGATAAACCTGGGCTCCTTTACCCATGCGGTTGTTGAAATTACGGGTAGAGGTCGAAAAGACTGTTACCCCATCTTCCACCCGGGCTTGGTTGCCCATGCAGAGGGAACAACCGGGCATTTCCGTACGGGCCCCGGCGGCGGCAAAAATGCCATATATCCCTTCTTCCCGTAACTGTTGTTCATCCATGCGAGTGGGGGGAC
Organism: Synechocystis sp. PCC 6803 substr. PCC-P; assembly: GCF_000284455.1. Taxonomy (GTDB): domain Bacteria; phylum Cyanobacteriota; class Cyanobacteriia; order Cyanobacteriales; family Microcystaceae; genus Synechocystis. The sequence goes on along the minus strand of NC_017039.1, from coordinate 3,348,695 downwards.
AAATCCAGAGGCGACCTTTGACCGTACCAGCTCCTTCGAGGATTTTGGCGGCGGCCCGGTAATGGCCGATATTGGTCATGCAGGAACCAATAAACACTTCGTGGATCACATCCCCGGCACATTCCGACATTAATTTAACGTTATCGGGATCGTTGGGGGCCGCCACAATGGGTTCCTTGATTTCATCCAGATTGACTTCAATAACATCGGCATATTCCGCATCAGCATCCCCACTCATCAAACTGGGATTAGCTAACCATTCCTCCATTTTGGCAATGCGACGCAACAGAGTACGGGCATCCTGATAACCCCGGGCAATCATATTTTTCATCAGCACCACATTGGAGCGTAGATATTCCGCCACAGTTTCTTCGCTCAGCTTAATGGTGGAACCGGAACAGGAGCGTTCAGCGGTGGCATCGGTCAACTCAAACGCCTGCTCGACTTTCAGATCCGGTAATCCTTCCATTTCCATGATCCGACCGTTAAACACATTAACCTTGTCCCCTTTGCCCACGGTGAGTTTGCCCTGTTGCATTGCCACCCAGGGAATGGCATTGACAATGTCCCGCAGGGTGACCCCCGGTTGCAATTCCCCTGTGAATTTGACCAACACCGATTCCGGCATATCCAACGGCATTACCCCCAAGGCTGCGGCAAAGGCCACCAGACCAGAGCCGGCCGGAAAGGAAATTCCTAGGGGAAAACGGGTGTGGGAGTCGCCCCCGGTACCAACGGTGTCCGGTAATAGCATCCGATTGAGCCAGGAGTGAATGATGCCATCCCCAGGCCGCAGAGCAACACCGCCCCGGGTGGAGAAAAAGTCCGGTAAATCTTTATGGGTTTTAATATCAACTGGTTTGGGGTAGGCAGCGGTGTGACAGAAGGTTTGCAAAGTCAGATCGGCGTTAAAGCCAAGGCAAGCTAGTTCCTTCAACTCATCCCTGGTCATGGGGCCAGTAGTGTCTTGGGAACCCACTGTGGTCATAATTGGTTCACAGGAAGTGCCGGGACGAATACCTTGTACGCCGCAGGCTTTGCCCACCATTTTTTGGGCGAGGGTGAACCCTTTGCCGGTATCTGCTGGGGCCGTGGGGCGCACAAACAGAGGAGAAGGTGATAATCCTAGGGCTTCCCTGGTTTTATCAGTTAAAGCCCGGCCGATGAGCAGGGGAATACGACCTCCGGCCCGCACTTCATCCAAAATGGTTTCCGGTTTCAGTTGGAAAGTGGTGATGGTTTCCCCCGCTTTGTTGGTGATTTTGCCTTCCCTGGGGTAAATGGTGATTACATCGCCGGTGTTGAGTTGGTTAACATCGCACTCAATGGGTAAGGCACCGGAATCTTCAGCAGTGTTGAAAAAGATGGGGGCGATTTTTCCGCCCAGAATGTAACCCCCGGCCCGTTTATTGGGCACAAAGGGAATGTCTGTGCCAATGTGCCAGAGCACGGAGTTGATGGCAGATTTACGGGAAGATCCCGTTCCCACTACGTCGCCCACATAGGCTACTGGATGGCCCTTTTGTTTGAGTTCGGCAATAGTCCCTAACCCTTCTGGCATTTTTGCTTCCAGCATGGCCAGGGCATGGAGGGGAATGTCCGGTCGGGTGGTGGCATGGGGAGCAGGAGACAGATCATCAGTATTTGTCTCCCCAGGCACTTTAAATACCGTTACCGTAATTCTTTCCGGCACTTCTGGTTTGTTGATAAACCAAGCCCCTTCGGCCCAAGCATCAATTACTTGTTTGGCGTAGCCGTTGGTATCACTCAAATGGAGTACGTCATTAAAGGCATCAAAGACTAACAGGGTTTTGCTCAGGGCTGTGGCTGCCGCACTGGCAATGTTGGTATCTTTTGACTTGAGCAGTTCGATCAAGGATTGAACATTATATCCGCCGATCATGGTTCCTAATAAGTCCACCGCCCCTTGGCCGCTGATTAATGGACAGGTTACTTCGCCTTTGGCGATCGCCGTGAGGAAACCCGCTTTGACATAGGCCGCCTCGTCCACCCCAGGGGGAACCCGATCCCGCAATAACATCATCAATTCCTCTTTTTCCGCTTCGGGGGGATTTTTTAGCAGTTCACATAGTTCAGTAGTCTGCTGGGCGTTGAGGGGCAGGGGGGGAATGCCTAACTTTTGGCGATCGGCAACGTGGCGACGGTAGGCTTGCAACATGGGATGGTTCTCTCTCCGGCAATATTAGTTCATGGTCAACGGTGAATATTCTATTTTATGCAGGGGAACAGGATAAGTTACCGACAAACGGTTTGGGGCGTGGCGTCAGAAAAATTTAATAGCAGTGATCTCCCTTTTAGTCTTCTATGGAGTACTCCCCTAAAATTGAATTAATGTCACTAGCGGCAATATCTTCTTGTTCAGCTTTACTGTAAATGGTTAACAACAAAATACTGTTTTCTGATTCGAGTAAATAAATTAATCGGTAGCCAGAACTTTTCCCTTTCTGAATATTACTATTCTTAATTCTAAGCTTATAGACGTAAATATCAGAGCCAAACCCTGCCAGGCGATCACCACTAATGACGCCTTTTTGCAAAGCCTCAATAATGGGCTGAACATCAGAACGAATATTTCGATATTTCTTGGCTAAATATTTTAAACTTCTCCTATATTCGGGGGTGAAGTCGATATTGACTAAATGGAGATTATTCGACATCAATTCCCTCCCACATATTTTCTACTGGAATTCTTTTTCCTTGTTTATATTCCTCTAATGCCTTCCTCAAACTCACCTTAATTTCTTCGACAGGCGTGTCATCAGGATCAAACTCACTTCCTTTTGATGCCAATTCATCTGATTCCAAAATAATCACCTTGACTCGGCTGGTATTCCAATGCAAATCACTATCCAAGAGCAATTGTTTGGAATCTTTAACTGTGGCCATTACCTCAAAAGCTCTCATCATTATTCCTCTTTACAACAAAACCAATACCACCATAACAAACTCCATCTAGGCGATCGCCGTCCGGAAACCCACTTTCACAGAATTCTATTATCTGCTCTCCATTGAGGGGCAGGGGGGGAATGTCTAACTTTAGGACGATGAGCTTTGGCAAGATGGCTGGGAATTGCTTAGCATTGTCGGAGAAGTGTTAATCTTTCCTCTGGTTTGACCCCGCCAATAAACCAGGGGCGAAATGGCAGCCGGCAAATTTCAGACTTATTTTTGGCTTTTTGGGCAACTGTGTAATGTGGCAATCTCTGCAAAATCAGCTTTTTTTTCTCCAGCAATGGGCTGATCGCCTAGTGGTGGAACAACTGGGACAACTAACTCCCCTTAGTTTACTGATCATCCTACTAGCGGGGCTAGTCACTAGTTTGACCCCCTGTTTACTGTCCCTGCTCCCCCTCACCATTGCCTACATTGGCGGGACCACGGAAGGCGATCGCCTGCAATCTTTGAGACAATCCCTCTGGTTTGCCCTGGGGTTGGCCATTACTTTGGCTAGCTTGGGGCTGGGGGCAGCGGCTTTGGGAAAAATTTATGGACAAATTGGGCTAGGTTTACCGATTTTGGTGAGTTTGGTGGCTATTTTAATGGGATTAAACCTGTTGGAATTATTACCCCTGCAGTTTCCCAGTTTAGGGGCAACGGATTGGATCAAAGACGATTTTCCCCCGGCTTTGCGGGCCCTATTGGCCGGACTAACTTTTGGGCTAATCGCCTCTCCCTGTAGCACCCCTGTGTTGGCCAGCTTGCTAGCTTGGGTCGCCAGTCGCCAAGATTTGTTACTGGGTAGTGGTCTCTTGTTGGCCTATACCGTTGGTTACGTTGCCCCGCTTATTTTAGTTGGCCTGTTTGCTGGCAGTTTAAAGCGGTTATTGCAACTGCGGCAATGGTCCGGTTGGCTCAATCCCCTCAGCGGCACAATTTTGCTGGGCTTTGGGGTGATTACCTTGCTCTCCCGACTGCCCCTGGGTCAGTGGTTATCCTAGCCTAGATGAAGCGCTGGCCCATGCCCCACTGATTTTTATGATAAAATATTTATGGTAGTTTTAACTATAAATATTCCAGGAGCCGAAACATAGTGTTCACCGCCGTTGCCCCGCCCCAAGAAACCCTGCCCCGTGATTTAGTGGGAGCCATTCAGAGTCTGAAAAAGGAATTGAATGCGGTGATTTTGGCCCACTATTACCAAGAAGCGGCCATCCAAGACATTGCTGATTATTTAGGGGACTCCCTGGGGTTATCCCAACAGGCGGCCAGCACCGATGCCGATGTAATCGTTTTTGCCGGGGTGCATTTCATGGCGGAAACGGCCAAAATTCTTAATCCCCATAAGTTGGTACTTTTGCCGGATTTAGAGGCCGGCTGTTCCTTGGCCGACAGTTGCCCCCCCCGGGAATTTGCCGAGTTTAAGCAACGCCACCCTGACCATTTGGTGATTAGCTACATTAATTGCACAGCGGAAATTAAAGCCCTGAGCGATATTATTTGCACCAGTTCTAATGCGGTGAAAATTGTTCAACAATTGCCGCCGGATCAGAAGATAATTTTTGCCCCCGATCGCAATTTAGGTCGTTACGTTATGGAGCAAACGGGGCGAGAAATGGTGTTGTGGCAGGGTAGTTGCATTGTCCATGAAACCTTTTCGGAACGGCGTTTGCTGGAGCTGAAAACTCAATATCCCCAGGCGGAAATCATTGCCCATCCTGAATGTGAAAAAGCCATTCTGCGCCATGCAGATTTTATCGGCTCCACCACAGCGTTACTGAATTATTCGGGTAAATCCCAGGGCAAAGAATTTATCGTTGGTACGGAGCCGGGCATTATTCACCAAATGGAAAAGCTTTCCCCCTCTAAGCAATTCATTCCCCTGCCCAATAACAGCAATTGCGACTGCAATGAGTGTCCCTATATGCGTTTGAATACTTTGGAAAAACTCTACTGGGCTATGCAACGGCGATCGCCGGAGATTACCTTACCGGAGGCCACCATGGCGGCGGCTCTGAAACCGATCCAGAGAATGCTGGCCATGTCCTAGGGGTGGCATAATCAGGCTCCGGGATTATTAACGGGATAGGCTAGTATGGTGGTCGAGAAGCTATTGATTGTGAGGGCGACAATGACTGCCAAGCTATCCTGGGTAAGTCGAAAACTATTCTTTCCCCTGTTCCTGAGTGGCTGGATGGTAAGTTGTAGCCCCATCAATCCCTTTGGCATGGCCCAGGAATATTTGGACATTGCCAAACTGGAGGAAATTTCCAATCAACGGACGGTGAATATCCAGGGCATTGTGGTTAATGTGGCCCCATTTTTGGAAGGGGGTGCTTACCAAATTCAAGATAAAACCGGACGGGTCTGGGTCAAAACCGATCGCCAATTACCCCGTAAAGGCACCGTGCTGAGCATCCGGGGAGAAGTTGCCTTTGAACCCATTTTCATTGGCCCGGAAAAATTAGGGGAATCCTACCTGGTGGAAACCACTGCCCCCAACCCCCAGGCTACTGCTAACAATGGCGGCCCTGATACCAAAGTCCCCACCGAAGAAACCCCCACGGCGATCGCCCCAACAGAAAGCACTACGAACATTGCCGTTATTGAAGAAACCACCACAGCACAAACGGAACCGGGTGGGACAACGGAAACAACTCAGGTAACGGAAGAAGTAGCTACCACGGAAACTCCAGCCTCTTCTGATACGGCCGCTAACCTCATGCCTCCGGCTAATTCTAGTGGCAATACCACCACCACCATTCCAGTGGCCAATCCCGAAGCCCCGCGACCCATCGCTGACTCGGCCACTGCCCAACCCCCTAGTCAGGCCAGACCCAATTTTGATAACCAGTTCCTGCCCCATAAGCGCTTAAGCAAATAGGCAAAGAGGCGAATTTGTTCTGAATTGAGAACAGGAGATTTGAATATTTTGTAATGCTCTACCATTCCCCACCATCGTCAATTTAGCTGGTGTGGATGCCTGAAGTGGGCTTGAGGTAGGTGTATTGCAACAAACTGCGCTCGTAATTTTCCAGCAATAATTGGGCTTCCTCCAAGCTCATACGTTTATCTTCCATGGCCTGTTCACAGTAGCGGCGCATATTTTCCAGCAAATCTTCGGGATCGTACTGCACATAGCCCAACACTTCGGCGATGGTATCCCCCCTCACTAAATGTTCAATTTGGTAACCTTTCGGATTCATCTGAATATGCACCACATTGATGTCCCCAAATAAATTATGTAAATTACCCATAATTTCTTGGTAAGCCCCCACCAAAAACATGCCCAAATAATAGGGTTCCACCCTGGGGGGAGTCCCTGGCTGATGCACTTCTATTAAAGGATGCAATTCCAATACTGATTTGACATCCCGCAGGTCAATAAATTGGTCAATTTTGCCATCACTGTCGCAGGTAATATCCGCCAGAATGCCCCGCTGGGTGGGTTCTTCATCCAAACGGTGGATGGGCATAATCGGGAAAAGTTGATCGATCGCCCAGGAATCCGGGGCCGACTGAAACACCGACATATTGGCGTAGTAAATAGAAGCCAAGTTAACTTCCAAATTTTCCAAATCATCGGGGACGTATTCTTGCTGACGGCAAATTTGTAAAATCTTGCGGCAACAAGCCCAATAAAGCTCCTCTGCTTTAGCCCTTTCTTTCAGACCTAAATAACCAAAGTTAAATAAACTAATGGCTTCAGTTTTAAACTGTTCCACATCATGGTACGCCTCTTGGTAATTATCCACCGTAATGGTTTCCCAGGTTTCCATCAAATTACGCAAAATGGCATGGTCTTTGCCCTTCACCTTAGGCAAGGGGGGATTAATGTCATTGGTGGCCACAACATCAAAAATGAGTACTGACTGATGGCTGGCGATCGCCCGGCCGCTTTCACTAATCAGCACAGGACAGGGCACTTCAGCGGCCACACAGGCATCCTGCACTGCCGAAATCACATCATTAACGTAATTCTGGATGTTGTAATTTTTGGAAGCGTAAAAATTGGTTTTGGAACCGTCGTAGTCCACCCCTAGTCCGCCCCCCACATCCAGGTAGCGCATATTGGCCCCCAGCTTGGCCAACTGGACAAAAATTTGGCTGGCTTCCGTCATCGCTTCTTTGATCACAGAGATGGAAGAGATCTGGGAACCGATGTGAAAATGGAGCAATTGCAGACTGTCCAACATATCAGCTCGGCGCAGTTGCTCGATCGCCGTCAACATTTCCGGGATGGTTAAACCAAATTTAGCCCGATCGCCAGTGGAAATGCCCCAACGGCCCATGCCCTGGGTACTCAGTTTGGCCCGTACCCCCAAAATTGGCTTAATGCCCAGATTGCTGGAAATTTCGATGGCCAAGGCCACCTCCGCTACCTGCTCCACCACAATAATCGGCCGATGCCCCAGACGACGGGCTAGCAAGGCGGTTTCAATATATTCCCGGTCTTTATAACCATTACAAATTAGTAAAGGCTGATTTTGTTGATCCGGCTCTGGGTTCTCCTGGGGTTGGAGCATAGCCAGGGCAATCATCAACTCCGGTTTAGAACCGGCTTCCAAGCCAAAATTATAGGGAGTGCCGTAGCGCACCAGGGATTCCACAATGTGGCGATGCTGGTTGCACTTAATGGGATAAACCCCCCGGTAGGTGTTGGGATAGCGGTAACGGGCAATGCCCCGGGCAAAGGCCGCATTGAGGCGATTGATGCGGTCAGCCAGAATATCAGAAAAGCGCAACAGTAAAGGCAAGCCAATATTTCTTTGCCTCAAACCCTTAACCAGTTCGTACAAATCCAACGCTCCCCCATGGTCAGCCTGGGGAGAAACGGTCACATGGCCGGCCGCATTAATGGAAAAGTAAGGTTCCCCCCAACCAGTGATGCGGTAGAGGTTTTCGCTGTCGTCAATGGTCCAACGACGGTCTTGGGCGATCGCCTGGGGATTGGAATCAGTTTTCACCCCGGCGGTATGGCCTGCTTCAGTACTGTCGATTAACTCCGGCATTGCCATGACACTTAGTTCTAGTTCGATTGACTGCCCTTCCATGGCTTGCTCCAGCGGTAAGTAAACTGCCTTTGATTTTAAGCCCAACTACAGTGAACTATCCCAACTTGCCCAGTGACTCTGAGGGGGCGATCGCTGTTTAACCCCTGATTAAATTTGATGATAAAGTGCTGGAATGGGCTTCAAACCGTACTCCACTCTTGCCGTGATAGAGTTGAGACTTATTGATATGAATTGTTTTCCAGTTTTTAATGTCATTACCCCAAGTCGTTAGAGTCTGTTTTAAATGCCCCCCTAGCCCCCCAAGTTTGGGGGGAAAGTATTAAAAGTCCCCCAGTATTGGGGGATTTAGGGGGCAAAATACAACTTTGCAAACAAGCTATTATTGCTGGATTAAGGTCTAGGCGTGGTAGTTCGTTTAGGTTACTTACCCTGGTTGGTACAGAGCAATTTGACATGCACTTGTCAGTCCCTTTACTGCTCGAATACGAAGAAGTTTTACTACGGGAATTGCCGAACCTTTACTTGAGTTCTGAAGAAGTTGGTGAATTAATTGATTTCTACTGTGCAGTAGGAATACGACATGAAATTTTCTTTCTTTGGCGACCTTTCCTACGTGATCCCAAAGATGAAATGGTGTTAGAGCTTGCCGTCAAAGCGGGCTGTCAGACTATAATCACCTATAACGCTCGTGATTTTGTCGGCGTAGAGCAGTTTGGGTTAAATGTCCTGGAGCCTTCAGAGTTTTTACGCGTAATAGGAAAGTTGCCATGAGTATTGTTCAAGTTCAAATTCCTGACTCATTACACAAAAGCTTGTCTGACCTTGCCACTCGTGATGGAATTTCCATAGACCAATTTATATCTAGTGCGATCGCCGAAAAAGTCTCTGCTTTAATGACTGAAAATTATCTTAAAGAAAGAGCTACAAGAGGTAGTCGGTTAAAGTATGAAGCGATTTTGTCTAAGGTTCCCGATGTTGAGCCGGAACCATATGACAGAATACCAAACGAATGTTAACCTCAAGCTTTAATCTGATTTTTGTAATTAATCTGTATGCCCAATCCTTCTTTCCTGCCTCCAGAAACAGACCACCAAAGATTGCAAGAAATTTGGGAAGATAGCTTGGCCATGCAGTACTTGGCTCCGTTGACAGGCAACTATTTGCCTTGGAGTGGCTATGCCCTCCGCCCCAGTGGATTGGTACAAATTCTCAACACGATTTTAATTCGTAAACATCTATCCATTGTGGAATGTGGTGGTGGAGTATCTACGTTGTACATTGCCCGTTTATTTCGTCGCAATGGTTTGCAGGGCCGACTCCACTGTATCGAAAATAATTTGGATTGGTTAAATTTTTTGCATGATGCATTGGCGAGGGAAGAGTTGACCACCTATGTCCAGCTCATCCATGCCCCCTTGGAACCCTGCGAACTGGCCTTGGACAATGGACAGTGGTACGATCGCCAGAAGATCCGTCACCAGTTGCCCGCTAGCAAAACCATTGATTGCCTGTTAGTAGATGGACCGCCCGCCTACCGAGAAGACATTCAATATTCCCGGTTTCCTGCAGTGCCTTTTTTCCAACCGCAATTGGCACCCCACAGCACCATCATTTTGGATGACATTAACCGTAGGGGAGAACAGGAAATTTTAGCCCGTTGGCAAACATTGCTCAATGTTAGTTTTGATAGCTCCATTGGCAATGTGGCGATCGCCCATCTGTCGGCCTAGGGTAAATTTTAAAAATCCCCTGATCCACCAGTTTCAGGGAAAGCCGGGTAAAAATCTGCCAGTGTTGGGATATTGGATATTGAGGGAACGAGCTAGAACCCTACTATCTGTCAGCCTAGCAAACCAAATGCTTTACATCGTCAGACTAGTTCAGGAAAATTAAGTTTGACCCATAGATTAATCCTAATCTTTTGCTATGAAATCCCCCCAGGCTCAACAAATCCTAGACCAGGCCCGCCGTTTGCTCTACGAAAAAGCCATGGTCAAAATCAATGGGCAATACGTGGGGACGGTGGCGGCCATTCCCCAATCGGATCACCATGATTTGAACTATACGGAAGTTTTCATTCGGGACAATGTGCCGGTGATGATCTTCTTGTTACTGCAAAATGAAACGGAAATTGTCCAAAACTTTTTGGAAATTTGCCTCACCCTCCAAAGTAAGGGCTTTCCCACCTACGGCATTTTTCCCACTAGTTTTGTGGAAACGGAAAACCATGAACTCAAGGCAGACTATGGCCAACGGGCGATCGGTCGAGTTTGCTCGGTGGATGCGTCCCTCTGGTGGCCTATTTTGGCCTATTACTACGTGCAAAGAACCGGCAATGAAGCCTGGGCTAGACAAACCCATGTGCAATTGGGGCTACAAAAGTTTTTAAACCTCATTCTCCATCCAGTCTTTCGGGATGCACCCACTTTGTTTGTGCCCGACGGGGCCTTTATGATTGACCGCCCCATGGATGTGTGGGGAGCGCCGTTGGAAATCCAAACCCTGCTCTACGGAGCCCTGAAAAGTGCGGCGGGGTTACTGTTAATCGACCTCAAGGCGAAGGGTTATTGCAGCAATAAAGACCATCCTTTTGACAGCTTCACGATGGAGCAGAGTCATCAATTTAACCTGAGTGTGGATTGGCTCAAAAAACTCCGCACCTATCTGCTCAAGCATTATTGGATTAATTGCAATATTGTCCAAGCTCTCCGCCGCCGTCCCACGGAACAGTACGGTGAAGAAGCCAGCAACGAACATAATGTCCACACAGAAACCATTCCCAACTGGCTCCAGGATTGGCTCGGCGATCGGGGAGGCTATTTAATCGGCAATATCCGCACGGGTCGCCCCGATTTTCGCTTTTTCTCCCTGGGTAATTGCTTGGGGGCAATTTTCGATGTCACTAGCTTGGCCCAGCAACGTTCCTTTTTCCGTTTGGTATTAAATAATCAGCGGGAGTTATGTGCCCAAATGCCCCTGAGGATTTGCCATCCCCCCCTCAAAGATGACGATTGGCGCAGTAAAACCGGCTTTGACCGCAAAAATTTACCCTGGTGCTACCACAACGCCGGCCATTGGCCCTGTTTATTTTGGTTTCTGGTGGTGGCGGTGCTCCGCCATAGCTGCCATTCCAACTACGGCACGGTGGAGTATGCGGAAATGGGGAACCTAATTCGCAATAACTATGAGGTGCTTTTGCGCCGTTTGCCCAAGCATAAATGGGCTGAATATTTTGATGGCCCCACGGGCTTTTGGGTCGGGCAACAATCCCGTTCCTACCAAACCTGGACCATTGTGGGCCTATTGCTAGTACACCATTTCACAGAAGTTAACCCCGACGATGCTTTGATGTTCGATTTGCCTAGTTTGAAAAGTTTGCATCAAGCGCTGCATTAAATTCCGTTGTCCATTTATTTTTTGCCCAATTCCTGGGAACGGCGATAGGCCGCCCGCACTGCTTCGATGATGGCGGAACGAAAACCCATCTTCTCCAATACCGCTACCCCAGCAATGGTGGTGCCCCCCGGACTGGTAACTTTATCTTTAATCTGGGCAGGGTGCTCCTCCGTTTCCTTGATTAACTCCGCTGTGCCCAACACTGTTTGCAAAGCCAATTTTTGGGCGATCGCCCTGGGTAATCCGGCCAAAACACCACCATCGGCCAGGGCTTCGATCATCAAAGCTACGTAGGCCGGTCCCGAACCGGAAACCCCCGTCACCGCATCCATTAAATTTTCCGGCACCTCCACCACATTGCCCACCGCCGAAAAGATGGCCTTAGCCTTAGCCAACTGATCCGGCTCCACCATTTTATTCGCGGCGATCGCCGTCATACCGGCCCCAACGGTGGCGGGGGTATTGGGCATGGCCCGGATGATGGCATGGTCGGGAAAACCCTTTTGAATTCTTTGCAGAGAAACCCCGGCCAAAATGGAAATTACCAGGGGACGATTGGCTCCTCCTGCTAAACTGGCTAGCACCCGGTCTAGCACCTGGGGTTTGACGGCCAACAGCAGCACTTCAGAAACATTAGCCGCCTCTTGGTTATCGGGGGAAACCCGAACTTGATAGGTTTTTTGGAGATAATCCCGCCGGGCACCGTGGGGCTCCCCCACAATTATTTCTTCTGGGGCATAGGTCTTTTCTGCGATTAAGCGGGCCAGGATGGCTTCAGCCATTACTCCACCGCCGATGATACCGAGTTGAATGGACACTGTAATTTAGGCTATTCCCAATAGTATTCAGAATTATACCTTGAACCCCCAACTCCACCGAATCCTATGGCTAAGTCGGGGAGATAGGGGAGTTGCTAGGGTTCATTGCTCAATTCATCAATCGGGCAATTGATCAGGTTGCACTGGGTAACAAACCGTTATGACGCAACAGCGGAGCAGTTTGCGGTTGTCGCCCCCGGAATTTTTCAAAGACCACTGCGGGCGCTAAGCTTCCCCCCAAGGCCAACACCGTTTCTCGAAAACGTTTACCCGTAGTTTGCACCGCAGCTTCATTGTCTAAGCCCACCTCCTCAAAGGCGGCAAAGGCATCGGCACTGAGTACTTCCGCCCATTTATAGCTGTAGTAACCGGCGGCATAGCCCCCGGCAAAGATGTGGCCAAAGGAGCAGAGGAAAGCATTTTCCGGCAGGGGAGGCAAAATGGTGGTGATTTTCGCCAGGCGATCGCCAATTTGCTCAATGGTTTCCGGGCCGTCGGGACGGTAACGGTGGTGTAGTTCTAAATCCAGCAGGCTGAAGTTAATCTGCCGGAGCATGGCAGAGCCGGTCATAAAGTTGCGGGTGGCGAGGATTTTTTCGTATTCCGCCTGGGGCAAAGTCTCCCCGGTTTGGTAATGCTTGGCCAAACTAAACAGGGTGGTGGGGTCATAGCACCAATTTTCCATAAACTGACTGGGCAGTTCCACCGCATCCCATTCCACATTATTGATGCCCGCCGCACCGCTGTAATTAACGGTGGTTAGTAAATGCTGCAACCCATGGCCAAATTCATGGAACAGGGTAGTCACTTCGTAAAAAGTCATCAGGCTGGGCTGATCCCCCACCGGCGGCGTTTGGTTACAAATTAGATAAGCTACTGGCAAACGTAGGGATTTTTGCCCATTGATTAATTCCTGACCCCGGTTTAAGCAATCCGCCATCCAGGCACCGCCCCGTTTTTCCGCCGGCCGACTGTAGGCATCTAAATAAAAACTGGCGATCGCCGTGCCCGATTCATCCAACACTCGGAAAAATTGCACATCCGGGTGCCAAACAGGAACCTCTTCTTCACTGGCTTGAATGGTGACCCCAAATAGTCGCTTAGCCAAGGCAAATAATCCTTCCAGTACCTGGGGTAGGGGGAAATAGGGCCGCAGAGCCTCCGCATCAAAATCAAATTCCTGTTCCCGTTGCCGTTCTGACCAATAGGCCGTATCCCAATGGTGTAGCTCTTCCACCCCAGCAAATTTCTGTAGATCGGCAAATTCCTGCTCCGCCGCCTTATAACTGGGAACCCGTAACTCCTCCAACAGTTTTTCCACTGCGGCCACATTGGGGGCCATTTTGCGGGACAAACTTAACTCTGCATAGGTTTCAAAACCTAGCAACTGGGCTTTTTCCAACCGTAGCGCCAAAATTCTCTCAATTAAGGGATGGTTATCCCACTGCCCATCCGCTGCCCGACGAATAAACGCCCGGTAAACCTTTTCCCGCAGATCCTCCCGTTGGCTATATTTCATAAAAGGAAGATAGCTAGGATAGTCCAAGGTAATTAGCCAGGGGCCCTCCTCGGGAGTAGCATTGTCTTCCCCTTTCTGTTGGGCAGTTTGGGCGGCTAAAGCCAATAAACTCGGTGGCAAGCCGGCAATTTCTTCCTTGGTGGTCAGTTTCAACTCAAACGCTTGGCTGGCATCCAACACGTTATTGGAAAATTTGGTGGCCAGTTCCGCTAATTCCAATTGAATGGCGTTAAACCTGTCCCGTTTTTCCCCCGTTAAACCTACGCCCCCTAGTTCCGCTTCCCGGATATTACTTTCCACAATCCGTTGCTGGGCTGGTTCTAGATTTCCCCATTCAGCGCTATCCCGCAGGGCCACAAAGGCTTCATAAAGGGGACGACTCTGCCCCAACCGACTAATGAAACCTACCACTAACGGTTGCACTTGTTCAAAGCCATGGCGCAATTCGGGGCTATTTTTCACCCCCATCAAATGGGAAACGGTGCCCCAGGTCCAACTCAGTTTTTCTTCCAGGGCCGTCAGAGGTTCCACCAATCCTTCCCAGGTGGGCTGCACAGATTTTTCTAACTCAGTTAATTGGGCTTCTAATTCCTGCACCAGGGTAGTCACTGCGGGCTCCACATCGGTGGGTTGAATTTTGTCAAAGGCAGGCAAGTCCCGGCCTTGAAGGAGCGGATTGGCAACGGCGGTGTGGGTCATGGTGATGGAAAAACGGAAAGGTTTAAGTCGCAGGAAAAAGGTTTGTGGATAAACCACTCCCTAAATTTTGGCATGAAGGCAATGAAAAAATCAGACAACGTTGAGTGGCCGAATTTTGGAAATATCTTCCTCACTTGCCTGGGCCACATCCCATAAATCGACTGAATGTTGTGCATTTAACCAAAACTCGGGCAAATTTCCAAAAAATCGTGCAAGGCGCGTTAGGCGTTGCAGGGTCGTACATATTGGATGAGCGATGTTCTGCCCTGTATGTGAAGTACCCGCACTAGCATAACTAGGCCGTTCGAGTCTTCTAATTCAATTGGGGAGTCTATCTCGAAGTGTGCCGGTTGTTGTTTGCCGCCGTCGATAGCGATGTTGTCGGCGTACAGATACTTACGAAAGCCGGTATCGAGTATTGGATTAAGGCGGCCCTCTAAACCCGGAATGTGGCAGGTACTATGGCAGATTACTGAGCCTGTATTCTCTACTGTAGTCACAACTATTCGAATATCATATCCTGGATCCCAAGTTGAAACTATGGATCCGGGATACTGTGGATGTGCGACTAACAACTGGTATTTCCGACGTGTTGGTATGTCAAGTTTGGCAATGCCTGAGTGATCTGTTTGAGCTTGCTTAGTTGTGTTGTTGTCTGCGATTGCTACAACGATTGCGGATGCGACCGGCTTCTCTGAGGAGTCAATAACGGTGACTGTGGCATGGATTGGCTCACGCCGTAGAATGGTTTCAAATGTGAAGAAGTCCCGCCTGAGCGAAGCGGATGGCACTGTTCTTCCAGTAGCGATAAGTTTTTGCTTGATTGTTTCGACGAATTCCTCGGGTGTCTTGCTTCGAAGTGAAATATAGCCAACTGTTGGGAGGACGCTCGGAATAGGGGTTTCATCAAAGCGTGCAGGAAGAATGTACTCCTGGTGCTCTTGGAAGGCCCGAGCTTGCATTGCCTGCCGTTCGTGGTTTGTCCACATCTTTCTTGAATAGTGTTCCGAAATGAACATTATTGTAAATAATGCCTTATCCTGATAAATCTCAGAAAGATAGTCGTAGAGGTTTTTGCCCCAGAGATTGGCTTCTTCAAAAATGTCATAGAAAACAGTTACACCAGCCTCACGCAAAAGATTGGCGACGCGATCAACGTATTCTCTATCTTCGCCTGCGAAGGAGAGTGCGATTTCAAACTGGACATTTCTGGTCATTTGTATTTGAATCGTCTAATAATGGTTAAGACTATACGTTAATGTTATTTTGTATTTTGGCTAACGGGGCGAGAAGTAAGCAGAACTCCGACTTGACTGATCAGCTCAGCCAGTAGTTCAAAGCATTCATAGATAGGGTAAGTGAATCGTAAAGTAAAGATATTCTTTTAATCCTTTAAAGAGTGTTTGAAAAGTAGGATCTAAGCTGGAACAGTGACGGTTTTCGTGCCAGCTAAGTTAAAGGCGCTGTGGGCAGCTTTCAAAGCATCCACTCCCCGATCCTGGGGCACCACACAACTGATTTTGATTTCCGACGTGGCAATCATTTCAATGTTGATATTTTCCTGGGCCAGGGCAGCAAAGAAGTGGGCCGCCACCCCCGGATGGCCAATCATGCCGGAACCGACAATGCTGACTTTGGCAATGGCTTTGTTCACAACTATGGCCGCATCGAGCCAATCTTTGATCAGGGGTTGCAAAATCGCCTCAGCCTGACTGCTATCCCCTTCCGCCACCATAAAAGCAATGTCCCGGCAGGGGGTGCCTTGATTAATGCGACAGCGTTGGGATTGGATAATCATGTCCACACTGATGTTGGCTTCTGCTAGGGCGGTGAACAGTTGGGCTGCCATGCCAGGGCGATCGGGTACGTGGCGAATGGCAATTTGGGCCTGGTCTTGGTCCAGGGCTACCCCCCGCACCGCTGGTAAATGGGAAGTGTCCGTTTGGTTTTTCGGCGGAGATAAAGTTACCCCAAAAGCATTGGATAAAGCGGCGATCGCCCGGTCTGCGTCCCGTTGATCAATAACACAACTAACTTTCACTTCCGAAGTGGAAATCATTTCAATGTTGACCCCCACATCGGCCAAAGTTTTGAACATTTTGGCGGCGATGCCAGGACGACCGATCATACCGGCTCCGGCAATGGCAATTTTAGCGATGCCTTTTTCGACAATAATTTCCGCTTCCTGATCCGCTTCGGGGTAACTGCGTAGGGCCGGGGCAATGGCGCTGGTAACGGCTTCCGCTGTATTGAGTAAATCTTTGACAACAGTGAAAGCAATGTCATTACTGTTGCCGTCATGGATGGATTGAATAATTAAATCAATGTCCACCTGTTGTTGGGCAATATCCCGAAATAATTTTGATGCCACCCCAGGGCGATCGGGCACTCGCAACAGAGCGACTTTGGCTTGATCGGCGTCGTATTCCACCCCATCCACTGCCTTGGCAATTTCAAGCCCTACCAGGGAACGGTTTTGCACCGGGGGAGCCACTACTTTTGTGCCCGGTTCATCACTCCAACTGGAACGCACCACCAAGGGAATGCCATAATTGCGGGCAATTTCCACCGCCCGGGGATGGAGTACTTTCGCCCCCAGACTGGCTAATTCCAACATCTCGTCACAGGTGATTTCCGCCATCAGTTGGGCTTCCGGCACTAAACGGGGATCAGTGGTGAGAATACCCGGTACGTCGGTGTAAATTTCGCAAAAATCCGCTTTCAATGCCGCCGCCAGGGCCACGGCAGAGGTGTCTGAGCCGCCCCGTCCCAGGGTAGTAATTTCTAGATGTTCTACGCTACTGATGCCCTGGAAACCAGCCACTACCACCACTTTCCCTTCCCTTAAATGGTGCTCCAGGCGATCGGGACGAATTTCTAGAATGCGGGCCCGGCTATGTTCGGCCTCGGTGACGATGCCCACCTGGGCTCCGGTGAGGGAAATGGCGGGCTGGTCTATTTCCTGCAAGGCTAAACTCAGCAAAGCAATGGATACCTGTTCCCCGGTGGAAAGTAACATATCCATCTCCCGGCGACAGGGATTGGGGGAAATCTGTTGGGCTAAATCCACTAACACATCGGTGCTTTTTCCCATGGCCGACACCACCACCACCAGGGAGTTGCCTCCCTGCACAGTTCGTTTAATGCGTTGGGCCACCGCTTGAATACGCTCCACAGTGCCAACGGAAGTGCCGCCAAATTTTTGAACGATTAATGCCATGGTGATTTCGGGATAGGGCCGGGGAAAAGTCGGCAGTTCCCCATGGTATCAAAAAAATTAAGCCGCTATTATTTCTTGACAAAAGCCTGTTGACTTCCAGTCAATCCTGGGGGATGATGGTCTTTCGGTAAGCAAAACCACCGCAAGCGGAACTGGCGGAATTGGTAGACGCGCTAGATTCAGGTTCTAGTGTTCGTAAGGACTTCCGGGTTCAAGTCCCGGGTTCCGCATTCTAACTCTATTTGAGTTGATCAAGGTTTACTATCAACTCGGCAAATTTCTCCTAGGAGTAATTTGCCTTCCACTGCTGTTGTCTTTTTTATCAAGTTGCTAAAGCTCCAGAAGATTTGGTAGAAATGATACTCTCCCAATAGAAGAGAGCTATTTTGTCAGTCTTGTGAGCAGGATAATTGAGTCAGCTTTTATTGTTCTAATGCCAAACTAACCTCCTTTCTACTAAAGGGCAAATCCTGGTTAATGGCATCAATTTCTGCCTGCTCCATGGCATTAATTTCATCGATGTAGATTTGCAAAATTTGTTGCATTTTGGGGTGATAGAAACGATGCAAACTGTAGTTAGCTGTGGCGGGAAAACCTCGACGGCGTTTGTGGCGTCCCCCTGCCCCTGGATCAAATAGTTGAATGTTTTCCCCAATGGCCCATTGAATGGGTTGGTAATAACAA
Organism: Synechocystis sp. PCC 6803 substr. PCC-P; assembly: GCF_000284455.1. Classification (GTDB taxonomy): domain Bacteria; phylum Cyanobacteriota; class Cyanobacteriia; order Cyanobacteriales; family Microcystaceae; genus Synechocystis. The sequence goes on along the minus strand of NC_017039.1, from coordinate 3,330,386 downwards.
GCTTCAAAGTGCAGACAATCATAATCTGCTAGGCTTCCCCAGTAGCGACCATAGAGGCGATCGCCTTTGCGTAAACAGAAAGATAAACCAACGGGATGTTGATCATCATGCTCTGGAAAGGCTAGCACCAAAACTACCCTAGCCCGGTAATCTTCGTACAAAGACTGAAAGAACTTTTTAGTGAGGTATTTACTACCCCAATAGAATTTGTCACAGGTATTACTATAAAAACGATAAATTGCAGGAAAAAAATGATGGGGAATTTGATTTCCTTGTAAAACTTGAATGCGTAAGCCAGCCTTTTGCACCGCTTTTCGTTCTCGTTTAATATTACGCCGTTGATTGGCATTAAAAATTTGCAAATAATCGTCAAAATCTTGAAAATTTTGATTTTGCCAGATATAACTATGGTGCAACCAACTAGTAAAACCTAAACTTTCCATTTGCTTTTGCCATTGGCGATCGACAAACAAAAAATTACAGCCGGAAATTTGATTGGTTTGGCAAAAATGGTCGATGGCTTCCACCATAATCTGGGTGACCAAAGATTCATTAGCTTCAGGGTCAATTAAAAAACGATAGCCTTCGGCGGGGGTAAAGGGAGCCATACCCAACAACTTTGGATAATAGTCAATGCCCAGTCGTTGCGCCAAATCGGCCCATTGATGATCAAAAACAAATTCTCCGTAACTATGGCCTTTAAGATATAAAGCCGCTGCTCCTAGTAGAGTTTCCCCCTGCCATACAGTCAGATGACAAGGCTGCCAGCCAGTATTACGGACAGCACTGCCGGAAGTTTCTAAGTTATTGAGCCAATGCCATTCGAGAAAGGGGGTTTGTAGGGGGACGGCTAAACGGTCCCACTGGGGTTGGGGAATTTCCGCCAACGCATGGTGCCAACGCACTGTCAAACCAGAAGAATGGGACTTGGCCATGGTTAATTGCAACAGCAATCGGGTGCTTTTCGGTAATCTAACGAAATATTGCTCTCCGCTGCAACCAGCCCCTGCATCGACTGGCTAATCGCCAACCCCAAGTGCCAATGCCTCCTTTAAAAGGGCCAACAATTTTGGTTGTAATCCAACCCCCATAAAAATCCCCTGGCTGGGCAGTGACCAATTCGTCATGCACATAGCAAGCATCCATTTTACTGGGGTAAAAGGCTATGTAATCTTTGATAGCACTAAAACTGGGATTGGGAGTGGGGTAAAACCAGGCCACGTTATCTCGCCGGCGATCGCCTAAACTGAAATGATAATAACCAGCCTCCCCTTTCCATTCACAATAGGAATGTCTAGTAGATATATCCAGATACTCAGTCCGGACATCCTGGCGAGGAAAGTAGTAAACCGGTGGATGGCTTGTCTCTAACACCCGTTGGGTCAAGCAACTGTCGGCAATGGTGATCCCCTCACAAACGACCACGACCCTTTGGCTAGAAGCTTCAACTCTGGGGGGACGGGGATAGTCCCACACCGACTCCTGCCCTGGTTGGGGGGTAATGGGTTGGGGCATGGTCAAAGGCTCAGTAATTGTTGGGGTTGGCGATCGTCCAAACCAGTCGGTAGGGGCAGATTATTTAAACAACACCAATGGTAAGTGTACAGATTGGCGTGGCCGTGGTTAATGGTGGCAATGGCCGGCGCCGCTGGAAATGGCCAAAGGCGGTCAAATAATAATCCTTGGGCAAGGCTAAACTGTAGCAAATAAACCGCTGGCGGAGCCTTTAGCTCCTTGAGCAAAGCCTGGGCCAAATTCTCTAAACTACTTTGGTAGCGTTGGTAGGGGGGTAAATCCCAGGACACCATCTCATAGGCATTGGGCATCATCCCCTCATAAATTAGAGGTAAGAATTGTATACCATTGACCGTCACAATAATCGGTAACCAATGATCCCCCAACCAATTATCATCACTACACAAAGGCAAATTAAGCTGTTGGCTCACCCACTGACGGCGGGCATTAATTTCCTGACATGCCTGGTAGATACTTTGTCCCGGAAAATCCAACCAATGGGGTAACTGAATTGTCAACGGGCAGTAAATTCGCCCCCCCATTTGGGTTTGTTGCTGGGCCTGATCCGACCATAAACTAGCCACCGCCACTGTCTCAATAATCGTTTCCGGGGAACAACCGGCGATCGATTCCTTCAAAGCATTGACCATTCTTTCCGTCACAGGGGAAGCCGCAATTAAGCGACCCTCCTGCTTCACCTTGGCATTCACAATAATGCTTGCTCGTCCATTACGATTGGGTGCCTTAAGGGTTGGAATTACCACAGTCTTTATACCTATCTAGGAATAAATCAACGAAAATCGCTAAGTTAACCATATAGCCATCTCCTAACACCATTATCAAGCAATGGCACAGGAAAGAAAACCCTATTTCTGCCAACTATCCATGTTTATCATTCCATCAGCCCATCAGCGCCAAAAGCGAAACCCTCCAACTACTCGTTGGGGGGTTTGAAGAAAGAGGAACTTGGCATCGGACTATTGTGCCGTGGGGCAACCCCCAGAGTATCGTCGCCGCTGTCACATTTCACAACCGAGTGCGGGATGGGATCGGAGTGGTTCCATGACGCTAAAGACACCAAGAAAGATTTTTGGGTTTTGCTGAGAAGAAACCCAGAAGACTGCACAAGAAAAGAGAAAGAAAAATGAAGAATAAAGGTCAAGCCCTCGGTCTATTAGTACTCCTCGACTTCATCCATTACTGGACTTCCATCTAGAGCCTATCAACGGGTAGTCTTCCCGTGACCTTACTGGCTTAACACCATGAGAGTACTCATCTTGAGGTGGGCTTCCCACTTAGATGCTTTCAGCGGTTATCCACTCCGCACTTGGCTACCCTGCGTTTACCGTTGGCACGATAACAGGTACACCAGAGGTGCGTACTTCCCGGTCCTCTCGTACTAAGGAAGTCTCCTCTCAATACTCTTACGCCTACACCGGATATGGACCGAACTGTCTCACGACGTTCTGAACCCAGCTCACGTACCGCTTTAATGGGCGAACAGCCCAACCCTTGGGACGTACTACCGCCCCAGGTTGCGATGAGCCGACATCGAGGTGCCAAACCTCCGCGTCGATGTGAACTCTTGGCGGAGATCAGCCTGTTATCCCTAGAGTAACTTTTATCCGTTGAGCGACGGCCCTTCCACTCAGTGCCGTCGGATCACTAAAGCCGACTTTCGTCCCTGTTTGACTTGTCAGTCTCACAGTCAAGCTTCCTTCTGCTTTTACACTCTTCGGCTGATTTCCAACCAGCCTGAGGAAACCTTTGCGCGCCTCCGTTACCTTTTAGGAGGCGACCGCCCCAGTCAAACTGCCCACCTGAAATTGTCCTTCTCCCGGATAACGGGAACAAGTTAGAATTCTAGCCTCACCAGAGTGGTATCTCACCGTTGACTCCATTACTCCCACAAGAGCAACTTCATAGTCTCCCACCTATCCTGCGCAAGCAAAGCCCGAACCCAATTCCAAGCTACAGTAAAGCTTCATAGGGTCTTTCTGTCCAGGTGCAGGGAGTCCGTATCTTCACAGACAATCCTATTTCGCCGAGCCTCTCTCCGAGACAGTGCCCAGATCGTTACGCCTTTCGTGCGGGTCGGAACTTACCCGACAAGGAATTTCGCTACCTTAGGACCGTTATAGTTACGGCCGCCGTTCACCGGGGCTTCAGTCGCTAGCTTCAGGATTACTCCCTGACCAACTTCCTTAACCTTCCGGCACTGGGCAGGCGTCAGCCCCCATACTGCGTCTTACGACTTTGCGGAGACCTGTGTTTTTGGTAAACAGTCGCCTGGGCCTATTCACTGCGACCTCCATTGCTGGAGGCACCCCTTCTCCCGAAGTTACGGGGTAATTTTGCCGAGTTCCTTAGAGAGAGTTACCTCGCGCCCCTTAGTATTCTCTACCTTCCTACCTGTGTCGGTTTCGGGTACAGGTGACTATAAATTAACGTGGTTCGGGCTTTTCTTGGAAGCTTGACATCATGCACTTCGTCTCCGTAGAGACTCCCCATCACACCTCTGCTCAAGACGTTTTCGCCGTCTCTCATCGCCTCGAATGCTTGGACTGGTAACCAACTTCCAGTTGCACTAGCCTTCTCCGTCCCCCGCCACAATCTATAATCAGTACCGGAATATTGACCGGTTGTCCATCGACTACGCCTCTCGGCCTCGCCTTAGGTCCTGACTAACCCTCCGCGGACGAGCCTTCCGGAGGAACCCTTAGGATTTCGGGGTATGGGATTCTCACCCATATTTTCGCTACTCAAGCCGACATTCTCACTTCTGTACTGTCCACACCTGCTTGCCGCTAGTGCTTCACCCTATACAGAACGCTCCCCTACCACTCATATCTGAGTCCACAGCTTCGGTACATCACTTAGCCCCGTTCATTTTCGGCGCAGGAGCGCTTGACCAGTGAGCTATTACGCACTCTTTTAAGGATTGCTGCTTCTAGGCAAACCTCCTGGTTGTCAATGCACTCCCACCTCCTTTCTCACTTAGTGATGATTTGGGGACCTTAGCTGGTGGTCTGGGCTGTTTCCCTTTCGACGATGAAGCTTATCCCCCACCGTCTTACTGGTCGTTTCTTCTTGGGTATTCTGAGTTTGCCTCACTTTGGTACAGCTCTCGCCGCCCGCAGCGAAACAGTGCTTTACCCCCCAAGTTGACTTTACAACCGCTGCGCCTAAACACATTTCGGGGAGAACCAGCTAGCTCCGGGTTCGATTGGCATTTCACCCCTAACCACAGCTCATCCGCTAATTTTTCAACATTAGTCGGTTCGGACCTCCACTTAGTGTTACCTAAGCTTCATCCTGGCCATGGTTAGATCACCCGGGTTCGGGTCTACAAATTGTGACTAACGCCCTATTCAGGCTCGCTTTCACTTTGGCTTCGGTGCAACACACCTTAACCTGCCACAACCTGTAAGTCGCCGGCTCATTCTTCAACAGGCACACGGTCACTCGTTTAATCGAGCTCCCATTGCTTGTAGGCTAACGGTTTCATGTTCTATTTCACTCCCCTCAACGGGGTTCTTTTCACCTTTCCCTCGCGGTACTTTACGCTATCGGTCACACAGTAGTATTTAGCCTTACCGGGTGGTCCCGGCTGATTCAATCGGAATTCCACGAGCTCCGACCTACTCGGGATACAGCTAGGCTGATTCAATTTTCGACTACAGGACTTTCACCTCCTCTGGTGCAGTTTTCAGCTGCTTCGTCTAATCTACTCAGTCCACGTTGCTGTCCCACGACCCCAATCTTCGAAAAGATTGGTTTAGGCTGTTCCCCGTTCGCTCGCCGCTACTTGGAGAATCACTTTTGTTTTCTTTTCCTCTAGCTACTAAGATGTTTCAGTTCACTAGGTTTGCTCTCTCCCGCCTATTTTATTCAGCGGGTAGTTCACTTGGGTTGCCCCATTCGGACACCTCCGGATCAATGCTTGTTTCCAGCTCCCCGAAGCGTTTCGTCGGTAACCACGTCCTTCTTCGCCTCTGTGTGCCAAGGTATCCACCGTTAGCCCTTTGTAGCTTGACCTTTTTAAGATCTTCTTTTTGCTAACTAGGATCATCTTTCCCCCTACCTTCACCGCCCTTCAGTCTCACACTCAGCCAAAAGCCTTGTGGTTAACATCAAAACGGTTAGGAAGAGCAAGATTTTCCCTGCTTTCTCTTTTCTTTATGCAGTTTTCAAGGTCCTTACTGGACTTACATCCAGCATTCCCTCTGACTCTCATCAGACAGGATGCTGAAGGGTTTATCCTTCTCTTTGGCTTTTTTGGTTAGGTGGGCCATTCTGGACTTGAACCAGAGACCTCACCCTTATCAGGGGTGCGCTCTAACCAGCTGAGCTAATAGCCCTTGCCTTTTACCTCGCCTAGGCAATAGTTTGAAAGACTTCTACTCTTTAACCTCTCGGTTAATCCCTTGCTCGACCTTTTGGTTGACCAACTTCTCTCTATTTGCACTTTGCTTTCAAGATGAAGGGGTAAAGGTCTCCCTTAAAGGAGGTGATCCAGCCACACCTTCCGGTACGGCTACCTTGTTACGACTTCACCCCAGTCACTAGCCCTGCCTTCGGCGCCCTCCTCCCTAAGGTTAGAGTAACGACTTCGGGCGTGACCAGCTCCCATGGTGTGACGGGCGGTGTGTACAAGGCCCGGGAACGAATTCACCGCAGTATTCTGACCTGCGATTACTAGCGATTCCTCCTTCATGCAGGCGAGTTGCAGCCTGCAATCTGAACTGAGGCCGGGTTTGATGGGATTCGCTTACTCTCGCGAGCTCGCTGCCCGTTGTCCCGACCATTGTAGTACGTGTGTAGCCCAAGGCGTAAGGGGCATGATGACTTGACGTCATCCCCACCTTCCTCCGGTTTGTCACCGGCAGTCTCTCTAGAGTGCCCAACTTAATGATGGCAACTAAAAACGAGGGTTGCGCTCGTTGCGGGACTTAACCCAACATCTCACGACACGAGCTGACGACAGCCATGCACCACCTGTCTCCTGGCTCCCTAAGGCACTCCCACGTTTCCGCAGGATTCCAGGGATGTCAAGCCTTGGTAAGGTTCTTCGCGTTGCATCGAATTAAACCACATACTCCACCGCTTGTGCGGGCCCCCGTCAATTCCTTTGAGTTTCACACTTGCGTGCGTACTCCCCAGGCGGGATACTTAACGCGTTAGCTTCGGCACGGCTCGGGTCGATACAAGCCACGCCTAGTATCCATCGTTTACGGCTAGGACTACAGGGGTATCTAATCCCTTTCGCTACCCTAGCTTTCGTCCCTCAGTGTCAGTTTCAGCCCAGTAGCACGCTTTCGCCACCGATGTTCTTCCCAATATCTACGCATTTCACCGCTACACTGGGAATTCCTGCTACCCCTACTGTACTCTAGTCTTGCAGTTTCCACCGCTCCTATGGAGTTAAGCTCCATTCTTTAACGGCAGACTTGCATAACCACCTACGGACGCTTTACGCCCAATAATTCCGGATAACGCTTGCATCCTCCGTATTACCGCGGCTGCTGGCACGGAGTTAGCCGATGCTTATTCATCAGGTACCGTCAGAACTTCTTCCCTGATAAAAGAGGTTTACAATCCAAGGACCTTCCTCCCTCACGCGGTATTGCTCCGTCAGGCTTTCGCCCATTGCGGAAAATTCCCCACTGCTGCCTCCCGTAGGAGTCTGGGCCGTGTCTCAGTCCCAGTGTGGCTGCTCATCCTCTCAGACCAGCTACTGATCGTTGCCATGGTAGGCTCTTACCCCACCATCTAGCTAATCAGACGCGAGCCCATCTTCAGACGATAAATCTTTCACCTTTCGGCACATTGGGTATTAGCAGTCGTTTCCAACTGTTGTCCCCATTCTGAAGGTAGGTTCTCACGTGTTACTCACCCGTCCGCCACTAAGTTCCGAAGAACTCCGTTCGACTTGCATGTGTTAGGCATACCGCCAGCGTTCATCCTGAGCCAGGATCAAACTCTCCATTGTGTTAAAAATAACCAATTTATAAGTTTCGGCTCTTTTCTATTGCTATTTCTTCCGACTTGAGTTACACTCTTTGTCAAGTAGAAACAGACTTTGGTTTGTTAATTGAATTAACAAGGGTCTGGTTTCTGTCTCTCAAACTATTTCTTTGTCTAGGTTCGGGGCGCTTTCGAGTCGCTTTCGCTCTCAACCGCGCATTTATCAATATACGGAATACCGCAAGAAAAGTCAACACCTTTTCACAAAATATTTTTCAAAATCCCTGAATCACAGTCATAGTAACGGCTTCAACCATAGAAAAAAACTTCGCTCGACACCGGTAACTACAAATTCTGAGCTTCAGGGGCTTCTTTTGGGCTTCCTGATGGGTTAGGCCGGGTGCGTGAATTACGAATTCAGTGCAGTGTGTCCAATAGAAATTGGAATTCTCCCTAGAAAGACAAAAAGCGCTGTCCTGATGGGGTCAAGACAACGCTGAGGGTTATATCACTGGATAAAGGGGATTAGCGGATATATTCCTTGAGGATGCTGTTGCGGTTAGGGTGACGCAGTTTCCGCAGGGCTTTAGCTTCGATCTGACGGATGCGTTCCCGGGTGACGTTAAAGATTTGCCCAATCTCTTCTAGGGTCTTCATGCGGCCGTCGTCGAGGCCATAGCGTAGACGCAATACGTCTCGTTCCCGGGGGCTGAGGGTGTCAAGGACATTTTCCAGGTCTTCCCGGAGCAGATTTTTGGATACTTCATCCTCAGGGGTTTCGCCGTCGGCTTCGATGAAGTCCCCTAGGCGGGAGTCCTCTTCTTTCCCAATGGGGGTTTCGAGGGAGATGGGAAGTTGGGCGGATTTGGCGATGAAGCGTAATTTTTCGATGGTCATCTCCATTTTTTCGGCGATTTCTTCCTCGGTGGGTTTACGTCGCATTTCCTGGGAGAGGAGTTTGGTGGTTTTTTTGATGCGGGAGATGGTTTCGTAGAGGTGGACGGGGAGGCGGATGGTGCGAGATTGGTCGGCGATCGCCCGGGTGATGGCTTGGCGAATCCACCAGGTGGCATAGGTGGAGAATTTGTAACCTTTTTCGTGGTCAAATTTTTCGGCAGCTCGGATTAAACCTAGAGAACCTTCCTGAATTAGATCTTGGAATGATAGACCCCGATTCATATATTTTTTGGCAATGGACACTACTAGCCGCAGGTTAGACTGCACCATTTTGTCTTTGGCTCGGCGATCCAGAAAAAGACGACGACGGAAGGCGGCAAAATTTTTGTTGGGCTGTTGGCTCCATTCATTTTCCAGACTTAATTCGTTGTCTGGATTGGCGAGGTAACTATCTATATCTTTCTTTTTCGGCTCTTTTTTCTTGTCGCCTACTAACCGTTGTTTGGCGGTTTCCAACTTCCAGACCTGTTTACCCCATTCCAGTTCCGAGGGCTGGCGTTCTAGTTGAAGGGTGAGGTTGTCCCGAATTAGCTCGAGTTCGAGGAGGTCGGCAATTTGACGGGCTAGTTCAATTTCTTCTTCGGCCCTGAGCAGACGAATCCGGCCAATTTCCTGGAGATAGATACGGATTGAGTCTTCGGTGTAGGGTTTCTTTTTAACCGCGTCCTTACGAATTTTCCGGACTTTTTTTTCCTTCCCTTCTGTAGCGGCGACTTCCTGTTCTAAATCCTCTACGTCAATATCATCGTCGTCAATATCATCAGTGTTAATGTATTGACTTAGCTCTATTTCTTGCTCCAGTTCGGCGGATTCAGCTTTGGTGAGTGGCTCTTTCGTCTGGGTCATGCCGTTTTCCTCGTTAACTCCTAAGTCGTGTACAAAATTAGCTGGTCAGTCAAAGTTGAGGCCACCCCTAGGCGTTGCTAGATGATGTGCGCTCGGTCAGTCTATTGATTCGGGGTTCTCTAACTTCTTCGTTGGGGAAAAACAGAATGCAAGGATTCAGGCGTAAAAGTGTTAGAGAAGGCTAGTCAGCGGTAGAGCTTGATGAATCAGTGAAAAAAGACTTCATTGATTGTAGCCTCGATAACAAAAAAATGGGGCTTAATTGTGGTCTGACCACGACTTTTTTTCACATTGCTGGTGAGCGGGGACAGAAAGACTTAAAATTATTGCCGATGATTGACCTAACTGGGGTTGGAGCTTTTGACTCAACGGAATTTTCTGCGTGATAGTGGCTTTTTCAATCTTTTTTTGCAACTGGTGTGGGGAATTTTGCCTAGTCAAGCTTTCATTACTAATCATTACTAATTAGTGGACTAAGGGGACATCGATCGCCAAAAAGTTAACGGAATCGATGACGGCGATCGCCAGGGAACGGGGGCGCTCAAAGAGGGGGATTGCTCTTCATCGGCTAGAATACCTCAAAGAAAATCAAGTCTTTGAAATTATCTTTGGAGAACCTTTATCAATGTTTAATACTGCTCTGCTTTTAGCCCAGGCTAGTCCCACCACCGCTGGTTGGAGCCTTTCGGTGGGCATTATCATGTGCCTTTGTAATGTGTTTGCTTTTGTGATTGGCTACTTTGCCATCCAAAAAACCGGTAAGGGTAAGGACTTGGCTCTGCCCCAGTTGGCGTCGAAGAAAACCTTTGGCTTGCCGGAATTGCTGGCTACCATGAGTTTCGGCCACATTTTAGGAGCAGGCATGGTGTTGGGTCTAGCTAGTAGTGGCATTCTCTAGGAACCGACCAAGCATCAATATTTTGGATGGGGGTATTGACCATGGTGGCTTACCAGGGCTTTGCCAGAGTTGTTTCTAGAGTGTGATCACTTGCCATGGGTTACTGCCGTTTTTTACCAACTTGCCTTATCGGGGTTTTGCTTTCTTCCCTAATGGCGATTGCCCCTGCTAACGCTGGCAAGATCCAGTATTGTTATCCGGTGGAAAAAAGCCGGACTTTACGGGATCCCGGCAGTCATCCCCAAGCCTATGACGATGGCTATCGGGAAGGAGCAGCGGCGGCCAGGGACAAGAAACCCTTTGAACCCCGTTCCGCTGGGGGCGAATTTGCTAGGGGATTTGAGGATGGTTATTACGGCAGAACCTATGGTGGCCAAGAAAATGTAGTGCCCGATCGCACCGATACCTATACCACCAATCAATGTCGTACCTATGAGTACAACGATGGTGATTCAGTAGAGCAGACTTTAAAACGGGTTTTGGATGACTTCCAACGAGATTTGCGACGAGATTGGAATATTAATGTTAGATAAGCATTGGCAATTTGCAATTTTTAACCCCTAACTCTGTCTGGGTAAATGTCCCCAAGCTGGACTGAAACCGCTAATCTGGGAAGACAATCTTTTGGGAATTTGGGGATATGGGGGCAAATCAGTTCGATGTGGTGGTGGTGGGCTCCGGAGCGGCAGGCCTTTATGCCTGTCTTTGTTTGCCTGGTCATTACCGTGTGGCTCTGGTTACCAAGGCGGAACTGAAAACGGGGGCCAGTGATTGGGCCCAGGGAGGGATTGCGGCCGCTATTGCCCCGACGGATTCTCCCCAATCTCACTACGAAGATACCTTAGCTGCTGGAGCGGGTTTATGTGATGGGGAAGCGGTGGATTTCCTAGTGAATCATGCCCCCCAGGCGATCGCCGAGTTGGTGCAGTTCGGTGTTAGTTTTGATCGCCATGGGCAGCATCTGGCTTTAACGTTGGAGGCGGCCCATTCCCAACCGAGGGTACTCCATGCGGCGGACACTACGGGGCGGGCCATTGTTTCGACGTTGATGGGACAGGTGCAAGCTCGGCCCAATGTGGAAATTTTTTCCCAGGCGATCGCCCTGTCTTTAAATATTGAGCCAACAACGGGCCATTGTCGGGGCATTCAGGTTTTTGTCAATCAAACCATTGAAACTTTCCACTCCCGAGCGGTGTTATTGGCCACCGGGGGCGGCGGTCAAGTGTTTGCCCAAACTACCAATCCCAAAGTTAGTACTGGTGACGGCATTGCCCTCGCTTGGCGATCGGGGGCCCAGGTGCGGGATTTAGAATTCTTTCAATTTCATCCCACCGCTTTAACTAAACCGGGTGTGCCCCATTTTTTGATCAGTGAAGCAGTGCGGGGGGAAGGGGCCCATCTGCTCGATCGCCAGGGGAAAAGATTTGCTTTTGATTACCATCCCAGGGGAGAACTAGCTCCCAGGGACGTGGTTAGTCGGGCAATTTTCCAACATTTAGCCAATACAGAAAAAGATCCCACCCAAGCCACTGTTTTTTTGGATCTGAGTCCCATTGAGCCGGAGCGCATCCAAAGGCGTTTTCCCAATATTATTCGCCGTTGTTTGCACTGGGGGGTGGACATTTTTCGTGAACCAATTCCCGTTGCCCCAGCGGCCCATTATTGGATGGGGGGCATTACCACAGATATTAATTGTCAAACCACTATTCCAGGCTTGTATGCGTTGGGGGAAACCGCCAGCACTGGGGTCCATGGAGCCAATCGCCTGGCCAGTAATTCTCTGCTGGAATGCATTGTTTTTGCTAGTCAATTAAGAAATTTGAGCTTACCGCCCCTTGCCTCCAGTGACTCCAACGTTAATCAATCGATAAAGGAAATTCGACTAGACACCACCAATGACCTAGCCCTCCTAAACCATTGGCGCAGTGAATTACCTCGCTTGATGTGGCAAACCGCCGGCATTTGTCGCCAAGCTGAAACTCTCCAAATGGCGATCGCCAAATTGGAACAATGGCAAGAACAATGGCAGCAGCTCAGCAGCAGTAAGCTTTTAGCTCACCTACCAGAGGATCAAAAAATTAGCCTAAGTGGCCCAGGGCTGAATGAATTTATGCAGTTGTGGGCCGAAACCCATAATCTGCTGGATATAGCACAATTAATTTTGACTAGTGCCCTCTTTCGGGAGGAAAGCCGGGGGGGACATTATCGGTTAGATTGTCCTGATACCAAAAGAGAATGGCAAAGCCACACTGTCATTGAAGGAACGAGGGTTTTTCTCCAACCCAGCCAGAGTCAAGACTAATTTGACTTCAAAAAACGAAAAAACTAGCCCAAACGGGGAAAGTCCAACGGCGGCACATCTTGCCAGCGACCATTGCCCACTGCCCGGATTGCTTCTGCCAACTGAATGTCCCCGGTGTAAAGGGCTTTGCCGATGATGACTCCATTGACCCCCAGACTTTCCAAGCTAAGCAGATTCAACAGGTCTTCTACTTGGCTGACTCCCCCCGATGCAATCACTGGAATGGTTAACTGACTAGCTAATTGTCGCAGAGCATCTAAGTTGGGCCCCTGCATTGTGCCATCCCGGTGAATATCAGTGTAGATAATGGCCGCCGCTCCTAGCTTTTCCATGCGTTGGGCCAATTCCCCCGCTTCCACCGTAGAAGTTTCTAACCACCCCCTAGTGGCCACTTTGCCATTGCGGGCATCAATACCCACCACAATTTGCCCAGGAAATTCGGCACATAATTCCCCCACTAAGTCAGGATTTTCCACGGCGATCGTACCTAGAATAACTCGGCCCACCCCCAAATCCAGCAATTGTTTGACCCGGTTTCTATCCCTTAAGCCTCCGCCTACCTGTACAGGAATGGTTAGGGCTTCAACAATATTGGCGATCGCCGTTAGGTTAACTGGTTGTCCTTCCTTAGCTCCATCAAGATCGACTAAATGCAAACGACTAGCTCCCTGGGCTTGCCACTGGCGGGCTACTTCCACCGGATCTTCGTGGTACACCTGGGACTGGTCATAATCCCCTTGATAGAGGCGCACACACTTGCCACCTAGCAGATCGATCGCCGGTAAAATTTTCATGGTTTCAGTCTCCAGATTTGTTGCTATTGATTGCCGCTGACAAAATTTGCTTATTTAGGACGGTTTAACTAATCCTGAATATATTCTCCGCCCCCAGTTAGAGCTAATTCCGCCCGCATCAATTCCCGACCCAAGTAAGCAGCATGGTTGAGCATAGTCACTGGACAGGATTCCAACTCCTCAAAAATCTTCACGCACAACTCCTTGGCAGTGCGACCAGTTAAAGTCAAACTGGGTAGTCTTTTTCTCCCCCCTTGACAGGCAATCACTTCCCCCGTTTCCGGATCCACCGCCAAACCCTGGTCATTAATATCGTTACTGTAGTGCTCCACCTTCAACACTCCAGCTTCCCGCTCCACCATGACCAACCAATAACCTGCGGGGTCTAGGTCAATATGACGACGGGAAAGCTGATTATCAATGGATTTAACAGTGTCAATTAGGGCAAGCATAGACCAAAAGCTAGAATTTAACAGATGCAGAATTTGATCCTACAACACTTACAGGACAGAATAAGCAGACCGGCCTTTGCTATGATTAAAAGTTTGCAGAGCACCATTCAATCGCAGCAAGGAGATAGTTACATGGCTCGTATGTATTACGATCAGGATGCCAATCTTGACCTCTTAGCCGGAAAAACCGTGGCTATTATCGGCTATGGCTCCCAAGGTCACGCCCATGCGCTCAACCTCAAGGATAGTGGCGTTAACGTGGTCGTCGGGCTATACAGTGGCAGTAAATCCGTTGCCAAAGCAGAAGGAGCTGGGCTAAAAGTTTTATCTGTGGCTGAAGCAGCCAAAGCGGCGGATTTGATTATGATTCTCCTGCCCGATGAAGTGCAAAAAACCGTTTACGAAGCAGAAATCGCCCCTAACCTCGTGGCCGGAAACGTGCTGTTATTTGCCCACGGCTTCAACATTAACTTTGCCCAGATTGTTCCCCCCGCCGATGTGGACGTAGTTATGGCCGCTCCTAAGGGGCCTGGCCATCTGGTGCGTCGCACCTATGAACAAGGCCAGGGAGTACCGGCCTTATTTGCTGTGTACCAAGATGCTAGTGGCCAAGCTCGGGACTATGCTATGGCCTACGCTAAGGGCATTGGGGGGACCAGGGCCGGTATTTTAGAAACCACTTTCCGGGAAGAAACCGAAACCGATCTTTTTGGCGAACAGGTGGTGCTCTGTGGTGGTCTGACTGCTTTGATCAAAGCAGGATTCGATACCCTGGTGGAAGCTGGCTATCAGCCGGAATTGGCCTATTTTGAATGTCTCCACGAAGTTAAGTTAATTGTCGATTTGATTGTGGAAGGTGGCTTGGCGAAAATGCGAGACAGCATTTCCAATACCGCTGAATATGGCGATTTAACCCGGGGACCCCGCATTGTCACCGAAGAAACCAAGGCAGAAATGCGTCAAATTCTCGATGAAATCCAATCTGGTCAGTTTGCCCGGGAATTCGTGTTGGAAAATCAAGCTGGTAAACCTGGTTTCACCGCCATGCGTCGTCGGGAATCAGAAGAATTGATCGAAGAAGTGGGCAAAGACCTGCGGGCGATGTTCAGTTGGTTGAAAGACCGCTAATTACTTTTCTCTATCCTCAGCCCCGGGATTTTTGCCAACCTTGGCCTCGGGGTTTGACGTTAGGATATCAGTGATAGTCAAAAATTTTTAGCTGAGGTTAGCGAGCGATGGAACTCACCCTAAATAATGTGGAAACGGTATTGGATGAACTCCGTCCCTACCTGATGGCTGACGGCGGCAATGTGGAAGTAGTAGAATTAGACGGTCCCATTGTCAAAGTACGTTTGCAGGGCGCTTGTGGATCCTGTCCCAGTTCCACCATGACCCTAAAAATGGGTATTGAGCGCAAATTAAGGGAAATGATCCCAGAAATTGCTGAAGTTGAGCAAGTCCTCTGACAAAGGTTGGACAGTCATTGCCGGAGTTTATCCCTTCCCAACTTTTGATGACTAAGCTCCGTTTTCCTGAACCAACCAATGATTTAAGTTAACTAGTTTGGAGAGGGAGCACTTTTGTTAGCCATATTGGAGCAGAGGCTGGAGGTGGCACTGCTCCTTTTTGCCATCCCCCCAAAAAATGGTTTATAATCGGGGTGTATATCAAGGGGCCGCAATGGTTTCGACAGGTTGGCGAAAGCTTGCCCGTGATACAGGTCGAGAGTGAGTCTCCTCTCGCAAATCAAAGGCTCAAAAAAAAGTAACTGCGAATAACATCGTCAGCTTCAAACGGGTAGCCATAGCAGCCTAGTCTGTAAAAGCTACATTTTCTTGTCAAAGACCGTTTACTTCTTTTCTGACTCCGTTAAGGATTAGAGGTTAACCCCAACGGATGCTTTGTTTGGCTCTTCTCTAGTTAGCTAAACAATCAAGACTCAGACTAGAGCATCCCACCATCAGGGATAATCGATGGTCCCCGTCCTAGGGCTAGAAGGACTAAACCTGTGAATGAGCGGAAAGTTAATACCCAGTTTGGACAGCAGTTCAATTCTGCTCGGCTCCATTTATTTAAAGATTATTCGACCATACTTACAAGACCTTTACGGGGGCGCAGCGGACAGGAATGCCGATCGCCCCACTTATTTTTTTGGCCAAATTTTGTAGGGTCTGACCATCGACGCATTTGATTTGAGTCACAGGGCGATCGCCGTAGGGGGTGCCGGTATGGTTACCCCGGCCTTCCAATTCCCGCTGGAGGGGTTTGGGCCTGGTGGGCCTGTTGAGTTGCACTTCGGTGGGCTTAATTAGGGATAAAAGCTCCAAATAACGGTTCTCAGTTGTCTGGTCCCAGGGCTGCAGCACCATGGTTTGCACTGATAATTCCCCTGTAAACTCCTGCTGAAAGGTTTGAATACCAGTCAAAATTTGCTCCAACTCAATGCCGGCGATCGGTCGGTTAATTCTTTGTAACTGGTCTGGCCACAATCCGTCTAATTTGACAGAAATCTTGTCTGCTAAGGAGAGCTCTTCTCTTACCTGAGCATCATTTAACAAAGTCGCATTGGTGAGTACCAGGGTTAATTTCCCAGTCAACTTTTTAATGCCTTCGAGAATTTCCCCTAAATTTTTGGCTAACGTCGGCTCTCCGCTGCCGCTTAGGGTAATTACATCCACCTCCCAGGGGGCAAACTGGGCCAATTCTCGCAAAATGTCAGCGGTGGGAATGAAAATTTGGCGATCGCCGCTGAGGTGCTCAATTTCCCCCAGTTGACAATAAACGCAGTTAAAAGAACAGGTGGAAATAGCCCCGATGGGATCAATACCCAGGGAACGGCCATAGCGCCAGGAATTAACGGGGCCGTACACCGCCGGAAAAGTTGTGTTCATTGAAAAAAGTCAAAATTAGGCAACCAGTAACAGTACTTTACTCAATGGGATTAAGTCGTCGACTTACTTGGAAAATACCCATAGCTTTCTAGCCATGGTACACGATGGCAGTAGAAGCAAAAATTGCACAAAAAAGCCCCCGAAAATGGGGGCAGAAAACATTTGAGACAGTCAAATTTGGAATTAAGCAGCGGCTTGCCGTTCTTTGGCTTCTTTGATTACTTCCTCCGCAACGTTGGTGGGGCAGGGAGCGTAGTGGTCAAACACCATGGAGAATTGACCCCGACCGGAAGTCATGGTCCGCAAATCACCAATGTAGCCGAACATTTCGCTCAAAGGCACATCCGCTTTTACCCGCACTCCCATGGGGCCAGTTTCCTGGGATTTGATCATGCCCCGACGACGGTTCAAATCGCCGATTACATCCCCCATATGGTCTTCCGGGGTGAACACATCCACCGCCATAATCGGTTCCAAAATTTGGGGTTTGGCTTTGGGTAAGCTTTGACGGTAACCAGCTTTGGCCGCAATTTCAAAGGCGATCGCCGAAGAGTCTACAGGGTGGAAGCCACCGTCGGTGAGGGTAACTTTCAAGTCCACCACAGGATAGCCAGCCAAAACGCCTTTAACCACACTCTGGTCAAAACCTTTTTGTACTGCGGGCCAATATTCCCGGGGCACGTTACCACCGGTTACTTTGGACTCGAACTGGAAGCCAGAACCGGGTTCCCCAGGCTCCACGATGTAGTCAATTTTGGCATACTGACCAGAACCACCGGACTGCTTCTTGTGTACATAGGTATCCGATACCTGCTGGGTAATGGATTCCCGGTAGGCCACCTGGGGTTTACCCATTTCCACTTCTACACCATGGGTACGCTTGAGAATATCCATTTTGATATCCAAGTGCAATTCCCCCATCCCCTTAATGATGGTTTCACCGCTTTCTTCGTCGGTTTCCACTTGGAAGGAAGGATCTTCCTGCACCATTTTGCTCAGAGCCATACCCAATTTTTCGTCCATGCCTTTTTTCTTGGGCTTAATGGCAATGGAGATCACCGGGTCGGGGAAGACCATGGGTTCCAAAGTGGCCGGATTTTTGGGGTCACAGAGAGTGTGGCCCGTTTGCACATTTTTCATGCCCACGATCGCCACAATGTCCCCGGCTTGAGCGGACTCAATTTCTTCCCGGGAATCGGCGTGCATTTCCACCAAACGACCAATGCGTTCTGTTTTACCGGTGGCAGTATTGAGAATGGTGTCCCCTTTACTGAGGGTACCGGAGTAAATCCGGGTGAAGGTCAAAGCACCAAAGCGGTCGTCCATAATTTTGAACGCCAGGGCCCGCAGGGGGGCTTCTGGATCAACAATGGCGTAGTTGCCGGTTTCTTCCCCTTCTAAATCCACTTCCGGTTGAGGAGGTACTTCTTTGGGGTTGGGCAAGTAGTCCACCACCGCATCCAGCACCAGTTGTACCCCTTTGTTTTTAAAGGAGGAACCGCCATAGGTGGGGAAAAAGTCCAACTTACGGGTGCCGGTACGGATACAACGCTTGATGTCATCGATGCTGATTTCTTCCCCTTCCAGGTATTTTTCCATCAAATCATCGTCCTGTTCCACCGCTGTTTCGATCAGCATTTCCCGGTAGGTGGCCACATCGTCCACCATGTCAGCAGGAATGTCGGTGATTTCATATTTTTCCGGGTCGCCGGAGTCATCCCAGATATAGGCTTTTTCCGTGAGAATATCCACCACACCAACGAAATCATTTTCTGTCCCAATGGGCAGAGTCATCACCAAGGGTTTAGCCCCGAGCACCGTTTCCACCTGCTTAACTACCCGGTAAAAATCTGCCCCGGTACGGTCAAGTTTATTAATGTAAATCAAACGGGCGACTTTAGAATCGTTCGCATAGCGCCAGTTGGTTTCCGACTGAGGTTCCACACCGCCGGAGCCACAAAATACCCCAATGCCGCCATCCAACACTTTCAGGGAGCGGTAAACTTCAATAGTGAAGTCCACGTGGCCAGGGGTGTCGATAACATTGAGTTGATGATCTTTCCAAAAACAACTGGTGGCCGCCGATTGGATGGTGATACCCCGCTCCGCTTCCTGCTCCATGAAGTCCATGGTGGATTCGCCTTCGTGTACCTCGCCGAGTTTATGGATTCTCCCGGTTAACTTCAAAATCCGTTCGGTGGTGGTGGTTTTACCCGCATCTACGTGGGCGAAAATACCAATATTGCGGTAACGAGTGAGATCTTTTTCCATAGGAATTTACGTGTAAATTTTAGCCAACAGCAAACAGAGGGGCGGTTGGATGTATAGGTTATGGGGTCGTGTTGTTTGCCGGTCGGGGTTCTGGGCCTTAGCTAGACTTTATGCCACAACGACAGGCCAAAGGGGAGGCCTATTTAAAACAGCCACAATTGTAACAATTGTAAATTATATGTGCCCCAACAGAGTCCCCAGGCAGAGGAGGCGATCGCCGAGGGTGAACGAAAATGATGAACTGAAAGAGAGTTTTGTTTTCCGCCATCAAAAGCCCTCCCACTAACTACTTTTTAGCTGTCGGACTCACGTCATGGCTAATTACCAATCATCCTGGCGCTGGGGTCGGGGACTATCCCAATCGGCATAACGGGTATGGTAAACTTCCGGTTCAGGTAGGATGGCTTCGATGAATTCTTCCTCTAGGGGCGTTAAATCTCTCAGTTCTGGCAAGGGTTCTAGCTGTTCTGGGGTAGTATCTGGGCTTTCCTTGCCCCAAAAATCTTCCAGGGGTTCCACCACTTTGGCGATCGCCTGTTTAACAAAGGCTTGGATAAATTCATCTTTGCGACTGAGTTGGAATTGTTGTTCCACCACTTGGGCCACGCCGCCATCGCCCCAATCCTGATCCTGACGGAAATATTGAATAAAACTTTTACCAGCAATGCGGGTGAGGTAGGCCGCAGTGATGCCCTGAATTGCTTTACCAATGATATAGGTAGTGAGTTGCAACTGCATGGCTTGGGCCATCAACTCCACCGCCCCTTTGACAATGCCTAGTCCCACAAAGGTTTTACCCAGGGAAATGGCCAACTCCTTGCCCCGATCGCCGTCAATTTCACAGCCATAGACCCGACCGATCTCCACCACCATTTGGGCATTAATGGCCGTAGTGGCCAACAGATCAATCACTGGCAAGGGGGTCACGGCAATGGCTCCCGCCCCAATCCATTGGTAACGGTCAATAATTTTCATGGCTTCCCGTTGCCGTTGCTGTTCAATAATTTGCCGAGCCTCATCCCCCAGCCGTTGGGACTGCAACAGAATGTTATCCGCCATCAAATCGTCCCCATCACTGCGGAGCACGGACACTAAACGTTTCACCAAAGGCTCAATTTCCGGCTCTGGTCTCATCAGTAATCCCGGTTGAATGGCCACATCCTGGGGCCGAGCGGCGATCGCCAACACATCTTCCGGGGGAATAAAGGCTTTAACCCGTTGCCGGAGGGTTTGCAATAATACTTCCACCTCATCCGGGGGATACAGATCAGTCTTATTGAGAATGAGTAAAGACCGTTTACCAATTTTGGCCAATGCTTGCAGGGGTTCGTATTCCGACTGACGTAGGTCATTATCCACCACAAACAGTAGCAAATCCGCCTCCGTGGCCAATTGCCGAGCCGCTGTTTCCCGTTCCGTACCCCGCACCCCCGCCTCTAAAATGCCCGGTGTGTCCGTAATTTCCAAATCCCGGCTTACCCCATCCAAGTAAAGATAATATTTTTCCCCGGCGATCGTGGTGCCCATGGTGGGGGCTACTTCTCCCTGAATTTGGCCCAATAAAGCATTCACCAAAGAGGTTTTACCCGCCGATCCTGTGCCAAACACCACTAAATTTAAATTGCCTCGTTTTAACTGCGCCTCAATTAAACGGGTTTTTTCCAATAGCGCTTTTTGGGCCACCTGGTCTTGGATTTGTTGCATCTGCCGCCGCACTGCTTGTAAATTAGCCGCCGCCGTTTCGTTTTTTTGCTCAGGTAATTTTATGCGTCGCCGTTTTTTACCAGAACTATCCTTGGGCTGATTAGCCAGGTTGAAATAGTAAAAAAAAGTGGCAATCAACAGAGCTAGTACCGCAATAACTAGCAAAATGACAATATTGGCCAAAAAAGGGGAAGTCCAAGCCACCTGGGAATAAAGCCGCAGAATGGCATCAATGAGCCAAATCACCATCCCCAAAATGAAACTGACAGCGAGGACAATGGTTAGTAAACGGGGCAGGGGCATGGACAAACAGGGAATAATGCCAAGACGATGCTTGACTTTGAGCTTTGATCATAACAGTGGCAAAGTAGTGACAAAGAATTGATCAAACATAGCTCTGACCATTGATTTTGCCCAATAATGATGACCCCAGGATTGTGTTAGCGTTGGGAGCGAAAAGACCCCGCTGTGATCAGAGTCAGCCTTGGGTACTCTTAAAAATAGTTTTGTTGCAGTGATTAGGAAAAAGTTATGGAGCCGGTAACTGTGGGGCAAAAAGTGCTCAAACCAGCGGTGGGCTTGATTAATCAATTGCACTATCCCCAAAAGTTTGCTCTGATTAGTGTCTGTTTTTTGTTGCCCCTGGGTTTAGCCATTTTCTTGCTGCTGTCGGAAATTCAGGGTCAAATTCAGTTTGCCCAACTGGAGCAACAGGGTTTGGCTTACCTAGGGCCTCTGCAACAATTGCAACAAACAGTATTGGTGCAACCCCTAATTTCCCTGGGGCCTAACCATTGGCGATCTCCGGTTGATCAGTTGGCCCAAGTCCAGGAGCGATGGGGAAAAAAGTTAGCTACGGAAACGAATTATGGGGATTTAGAGCAAGTTTTATCCCAGGTTACAGATAGATCACAGGACACTTCAGAGCAAATTCTCCAGGCGATCGCCGTTCTGCGGACCCAGGTGGGTAATCAGTCCAATTTAATCCTGGATCCGGATTTGGATAGTTATTACTTGATGGAAGCGCTGTTGCTGAAACTGCCCCAACTGCAAACGGATTTAGCTCAACTAGGGACAATTATTACTGCCCACTCCGGCCCGGGGCTCTCTCCAGCAGAGGAATCCCAAGTGCTGGTGATTAAAGCCCAATTAGCCCAGTTAAAGACAAGTTTGGTCAAAAACCTGGGGGTTGCCTTTACCCACAATGCTCGCCAACAACTACAACCAAGGGTAATTAATAGCCTGAATGGTTTGACCACAGTCCTGGAAGAGTTGGAGCAGAGCCTAACCAAAGTAATCACCGGGCAAATAAAACTCAATGATGCCCAACTAAACCAGCAGAGCCAATGGGGTTTACTGAATAGTTTGCACTTTTGGCGGGTGCTCAGCCCCGAATTGGATCAACTATTATCCGAACGTATTCAACGATTCCAGCAACGGCAATGGCTCCTCAGCACCTTCGTTTTGGCCACCCTGGCGATCGCCGTTTATCTTTTTTGGGGCTTTTATGCCAGCGTCATGGCCACCATTGCTAGTTTGAGCAGTGCGGCGGAAAAAATGGTGGCGGGCAGTGAAACCAAAGCGGTGGAATTACAAACCCAGGACGAAATGGCAGAGGTGGTCCACGCCTTTAATACGGTGGCCGATGCCCTCTGTCGCTTGACGGAAAAATTGCAGGACGAAAATCTGCGGTTGGAAGCGGAAATTGACATTACCCGACAATTGCAACAGATGTTAATGCCTTCGGAACAGGAATTGGCGGCGGTGGCGGGGCTAGAAATTGCTGGTTTTATGGAATCGGCCACGGAGGTGGGGGGAGATTATTACGACGTTCTGCAAACCAATGGTCAAGTCAGAATTAGCATTGGCGACGTTACTGGCCACGACCTAGAAAGCAGTTTGGTGATGATCATGGCCCAAACGGCATTGCGGACTTTGTTAGAACACGGGGTAACGGATCCGGTCAAACTGTTGAGCGCCATGAACCGTACCATCTACGAAAATACTAGGCGCATGGGTTCTTCCAAGAATATGACTTTAAGCGTGTTGCAATATGAAGCGGGGCTGATTCGCCTCAGCGGCCAACATGAGGAAGTATTGATTATTCGCAGCAACGGAGCAACGGAACAGATTGATACCTTTGAGTTGGGCTTTCCCCTAGGTTTGGAACAAGATATTAGTGCCTTTGTGACGGAGCGGGAAATTACTTTAAACAGCGGTGATTTAGCGGTGCTCTATACCGATGGCATTACGGAAGCAATGAATAGCCAGAGGCAGTTTTACGGCATAGAAAGATTACAAACAGTGCTTTGCCAACATCGGCACCAGGCCCCGGCGGAAATTCGTCACCAGGCGATCGCCGATCTACGCAATTTTTTGGGCGACCAACCGGCGGAGGATGATGTCACCCTATTGATTCTCAAACAAAAGTAGTGCTGGGAAAGCTCAAGGTTATTGTTGGTTAATGTTTTTGTCTTAAAAAATCTTGCTAATTTTTGCTGTAGTAATGCTTTTCCCTAGCAATTAACCAAGCGGCGATCGCTCCACCGATGAAGCCAAATAAATGACCCTGCCAAGAAACCCCCGCCCGACCAGGCAATAGTCCCCAAAGGGCACTGCCGTAGAGAACTAGGACAACGATAGAAAGGACAATGGAAGCCAGGTTTTTTTGGAACCAACCTCGAAAGAGTAAAAATCCTAAGTAACCAAAAATCAGAATGCTAGCCCCAACGGTGACGGTGTTAGGGGGAGCGATCAACCAGACTCCCAGGCCGCCCACCACCATGGTGATAATGGTCACAATCCAAAAATCACTCACTTCCTGGAGCATCACCAACCAGGCAAGAACAACGAACGGGACGCTGTTGGCAATTAAATGACCAAAATCGGCATGGAGAAAGGGTGCAAAGACAATTCCCCTCAGACCTTCCAAGGAGCGGGGGTAAATGCCAAATTGATCCAAACTACCCCGAAAAACAAACGCATCTAAGATTTCCAGAAGCCAAAAAATGGCTAAAAAACTGACAATAATCGAGAACTGACTTTGCAGGGTGGCCCGCAGGGCAGTTTTGGAATTTTGGCTCATGGTGGTGACAAAGAGCGACGGCTGAGGTTAGGAGGGCCAGGGACCCATCCATAATCAAGGATAACCAATCGCCCTAGAATGGGACAGACCAGAAACTAGATCCTATGGCGACTATCCACGGTAATTGGCAACCCTCCCACGGGGAAAACGGCGGCAAACTGTTTCTTTGGGCGGATACCTGGGGTCATCCTTTGCCAGAAACCATTGGCGATCGCCATCCCTTTGCGTTGGATCTGCCGGATTTGCTACAGGCCTGGTCGAATTTGCCCCTGGCCTTCCCCAAGGCGGATGGGGTGACAGAGGCAGCCCTTACTCTGCATTTACCCAGCCATCGCCAGCAAAAAATTCCCCTACCCTTTGTCACAGGGCAAGATCCGGTGGCCATGGATGCGAAATATCTCCACTGGCGATCGTGGCAGGTAACCGGGGTAAATCTGACCCCAAGCCAAACGTTAACGTTGCTCCAATCTATTCCCCTGGGGGGCCAAGCCTTAGCTAACTTAGGATCAGAGTTTTACTTTTACGGTCAACTGCACCGCTGGTGTTTAGATTTGGTGCTACGGGGTAAATTTGTGCCGGGACTGGAGCAAAGGGGGGAAGACGGTAATTACTATGCCCAATGGATTCCTATCCTCGATAGCATCCAAGACCAAACCCATTTAGCCCAATTTAGCCAGAGAGTACCTGCCTGCGCCCTGGCCAACCTGACTGACTCCCAGGAGCCCCAAATGTTGGTGGTGGATTTACTACAAAAATTATTGCAAGCCCAAATTGGTGCCGTCAGTCCCAGCCTAGCCAACGTTAAAGAAGTCTGGTTGAATGATTGGCTCCGGGGATTAACCCATGGGGGGCAAACCTCCCTCGGCACAGGCAAAGCTCTACAACGATTAGCCACATCCTTAGACCATTGGTATTTACCAGTCCAGAATTATTTGGGCCAAAAAAATAACCAAGCTTTAGCCCAACGGCAATGGCGGGGGGCTCTGCGGTTACAACCTCCAGCGGACGATGGGGGGGGAACCTGGCAACTGGATTATGGTTTACAAGCCCTGGATGACGGGGAATTTTGGCTCCCGGCGGCTTCCCTCTGGGCCATGGCCGGCGATCGCCTGGTGTGGCAGGGAAGGAGGGTTGACCAGGGGGCGGAAAGTTTACTGCGGGGCTTAGGGGTAGCTGCCCAAATTTACGAACCCATTGCTGCAAGTTTGACGGAAAGGTGTCCCACGGGCTGTGGGCTAGATGCCATCCAAGCCTACGAATTTATCCTGGCAATCGCCCATCAATTGCGGGATCGGGGGTTAGGGGTAATCCTCCCGCCGGGGTTAGAACGGGGCGGCACCGCCAAACGGTTAGGGGTAAAAGTGGTGGGGGAAGTGCAACGGCAAAGGGGCCAGCGGCTAACTCTGCAAAGTTTAATTAATTACGACTTGCAACTAATGATGGGGAGCGGGGACAATGCCCGGTTATTGACGGCCAAGGACTTTGAAGCGTTACTAGCCCAAAAATCTCCCCTGGTGGTGCTGGACGGAGAATGGATTACCCTGCAACCGGCGGACGTGCGGGCGGCCAAGGTCATTTTACAGCAGCAACAATCTGCCCCGCCCCTCACAGTGGAGGATGCTCTGCGCCTCAGCATTGGTGATTTACAAACCGTCTCTAAACTGCCGGTGACCCAGTTTGCTGCTCGGGGCATATTACAGGAATTGATCGACACCCTCCGTAACCCGGAAGGAGTGAAAGCCATTGCTGACCCACCGGGCTTTCAG
Source organism: Synechocystis sp. PCC 6803 substr. PCC-P (assembly GCF_000284455.1). Classification (GTDB taxonomy): domain Bacteria; phylum Cyanobacteriota; class Cyanobacteriia; order Cyanobacteriales; family Microcystaceae; genus Synechocystis. Next base: position 3,304,938 of record NC_017039.1, on the reverse strand, counting down.
GGTACTTTACGGCCCTACCAAGCTCGGGGAGTGGGCTGGTTAGCTTTTCTGGAACGGTGGGGGCTGGGGGCCTGTTTGGCAGACGATATGGGTTTGGGAAAAACACCCCAGTTGCTGGCTTTTCTGCTCCATTTAGCCGCGGAGGATATGTTAGTTAAGCCGGTGTTGATTGTTTGTCCTACGTCGGTGCTGAGCAATTGGGGTCATGAAATTAATAAGTTTGCGCCCCAACTTAAAACCCTATTGCACCATGGCGATCGCCGGAAAAAAGGGCAACCGTTGGTTAAACAGGTCAAAGACCAGCAAATTGTCCTCACCAGTTACGCTTTACTGCAACGGGATTTTAGTAGTTTGAAATTGGTGGACTGGCAGGGGATCGTGCTGGACGAAGCCCAAAATATCAAAAATCCCCAAGCTAAACAGTCCCAGGCGGCCCGGCAATTGCCAGCGGGTTTTCGCATTGCCCTCACGGGGACTCCGGTGGAAAATCGCCTGACGGAATTGTGGTCAATTTTAGAATTTTTAAATCCCGGTTTCCTGGGTAATCAGAGCTTTTTCCAACGGCGCTTTGCCAATCCCATCGAAAAATTTGGCGATCGCCAGTCGTTGTTAATTTTGCGGAATTTAGTGCGGCCGTTTATTTTGCGGCGGTTAAAAACCGACCAAACCATTATTCAAGATTTACCAGAAAAACAAGAAATGACCGTCTTCTGTGACCTTTCCCAAGAGCAAGCTGGTTTATATCAACAATTGGTGGAGGAATCCCTCCAGGCGATCGCCGACAGCGAAGGCATTCAAAGGCACGGTTTAGTTTTAACCCTATTAACCAAACTCAAACAGGTTTGTAACCATCCCGATCTATTGCTGAAAAAGCCCGCCATCACCCACGGGCACCAGTCCGGCAAGCTAATTCGTCTGGCGGAAATGCTGGAAGAAATCATCAGCGAAGGCGATCGGGTGTTAATTTTCACCCAATTTGCCAGTTGGGGTCATTTACTCAAACCCTATCTGGAAAAATACTTTAACCAAGAGGTGCTCTATCTCCACGGGGGCACTCCAGCAGAGCAACGGCAAGCTCTGGTGGAACGATTCCAACAGGACCCCAACAGTCCCTATTTATTTATCCTTTCTCTCAAGGCTGGCGGCACAGGGTTGAACCTCACGAGGGCTAACCATGTGTTCCATGTGGACCGGTGGTGGAATCCGGCGGTGGAAAATCAGGCTACCGATCGTGCTTTTCGCATTGGCCAAACTCGCAACGTCCAGGTGCACAAATTTGTCTGTACAGGCACCTTGGAAGAAAAAATTAACGCCATGATGGCGGATAAACAACAATTGGCAGAACAAACCGTGGATGCCGGGGAAAATTGGCTCACCCGCCTAGACACCGATAAACTCCGTCAGTTGCTTACCCTCTCCGCCACCCCGGTGGATTACCAAGCCGAAGCGTCCGATTGATGAAAGCACAAAAAAATACAGTAGGGAAAATTCATCTCCTACTGTGGGCCTCGATTTAACTTGAGGTCGAGTTATTTATTTTGCTAAAGCAATTTCCCTGCTTAGAGCATGTTTGGAAAGTTGAGTTTTGGCTGTTTAATCGCCCCTAGCCCCCCTTGGGAAGAGGGGAACTGTCGCAAAAGTCCCCTTTTTTAAGCCGGAGCTTTAGTGAGGAGATTTAGGGGGATAAATACCTAGCCTTGCACTTTTCAAACACTTTCTTAGAAAATTTGCTAGACAGAAAGTTCGCTCAGTTCCCTGGTCATATGGTCAAAGGGGGAAGCAATAAAATCTGTGCTGTTCAGGCTGGAATCCTCTGCCATGGCTTCAATCATTTCCTTCATGATCTGAATGCCCCGCACCGTGGGCCCAATGGGTACGCCCAGGGAATTGTAGGTTTCCCGTAGTCCCTGCAGAACCCGCTCATCGAGCACGTTGTTGTCTGCGGCAATCAGGGCATAGCTGGCATAGCGCAGATAATAGTCCATATCCCGCAAACAAGCGGAAAAACGACGGGTAGTGTAGGCATTACCACTGGGGCGGATTAGCTCAGGAATTTCTTCAAACAGTTGGGCAGCGGCCCGTTTGACGATGGTGGCCGAATTGGCGTTAATCATGGCGGCGGCGGCAATCCTAGCCGAACCGGACTCAAAATAAGCTTTGAGCTCGTCCATGGCGTTCCGGTCTAGATAGCGACCGGTCAAATCATAGTTTTTTATTAAAGTGGTAACCGCGTCTCGCATTTAAAAGGTTCTCCCAACGGCAGTTTATAGTTAAGGGGCTTGGGCAAGCCATTTTAGTTCTCCTACCTATCATTATTTCCGAGTGAACGCAAGTCAAGGGAGCCCTTACCCCTGCAATAAAACTACATATTTAGGCCGTCAGGGGCTTAAGTTTTTGCATTATTTTCTCGGTTAAATTCATGGCTAGGCCATTAACCCATTGACCAGCTTTGGCCAACTAGGCCCACCAGGGCACCAAAGACCACTAACCAATGGGAACTGATGGAAAATCGTCCCAGGGCGATCGCCCCGAGCACCGCTAAGCAGATGGTCAAGGGATCAATGAGGGCGGAACGGGCTAAACCAATGGTAGTGACCACCATTAAACCCCACGCACCGGCATTAACACCATCGAGGAAAGCTCGGAAAATTAAGGATTTTTGCAGGGTACTGACCCAGGGATTGACCAAGGCCACCAGTAAAAAAGATGGTAGAAAGATGCCCACCGTAGCGGCGATTGCCCCAGGGTTGCCGGCCAATAAATAACCAATAAAAGTTGCCGTGGTGAATAGTGGCCCAGGGGTGATTTGGCCAATGGCGATCGCATCCAATAATTGCTGGGAAGTCAGCCATTCCAAACGCTCCACGAGGTCAGCTTGCAAAAAAGCAAACAGTACGTAACCACCGCCATAGAGCAGGCAACCAATTTTCAGAAAAATGCCAAACACGGACCAAGGGTTGATGATTGTTACTGGTAACGCCGGGGCTGGAGCGATTTGACCTAGGGGTAAAAAAATCAGCGGTAAAGATTGAAAACGTCCCCGCCCAATTTGGATCAACACCAGGGCTAAGCCCGCCAGCAGTAATAGTAAAATTTCCGGCTTTCCCCAGGCCGTCCCCACCATGACCAACACCGCCGCCCCAATGGTGAGGGGATTTTTTAGTGCTTTCCGACCCAATTTCCATAAAGCTTGGCCAATCAGGGGAATGATCATTGGTTGGATGCCATAGAGCATATGGCCCACCGCTGGCACTGACTGGTAATGAACATAGGCGATCGCCAATAACCAGACCACTACCATGGCCGGCAAAATAAAGGCAACTCCGCCAATGATCAAACCTGCCCATTTGCCCCGCTCATAGCCCAGGTGAATGGCTAACTCAGTAGAATTAGGCCCGGGGATTAAATTGGTCACCCCAATCAAATCTAAAAATTTTTCGTGGCTGAGCCATTGTTGTCGCCGCACCACTTCTTCCTCCATCATGGCGGTGTGGGCCGCAGGGCCGCCAAAGGAAAACAGTCCTAACCGCAAAAATAAATAGGCCAACTCCTGCAATCGTTGCCATTTTTGCGGAGGCGTTAAAGTGCCATAGTCCACCGGGATAGTTTCCATCGGGGCTTCATTACTCACGATCAATAACCAACGGAAACTACAACAAAGTTTTACCCTAAGGTAATCGCTAACCTATGGACAATTGGCAAACAGAGAAAATTTTAATGGCCAACATCAACTGACCCCAGCCTTTGTGATGGCACAGCTATGAAGACCGAGTTAACATTCGATGCCTCCCGGATTTAAACCAAGACTATAAACCCAGTCGTCGGAGTTGGGGTTCGTTTCACTGTGATCGTAAAGTCCAGGATTAGGATATACCGGTGAGCCAGCAGTGGGGGCATCCCTTTCTCCGTCCTTGCCAAAGAAAGAAATATGGGCGTAACACTGGGAACCGTGGCGATCGTAATCGTATTGGGAATCAAAAGGAACCTGGCCACTCTGTCGGGTGTAAAAGCACTCAATTCCTGCTGGTTTAATATTACGGTTCACATCCGGGGGAAAAGTGCCATGTTCATAGCGATACACCGTTAATTCCTTGGCCATACAGCTCATCTGGGTTTTCGCTTCCGAGTACCTAGCCTTGTCTACTTGGGCCAGCAAGTTCGGCACGGCGATCGCCCCTAGAATACCAATAACGATCACAACAACTAATATTTCCAGCAAGGTGAATCCCGTCGAGCATGCCAGGGCATGGCGGAGCAAAAAAACATTATGACCTCTGAATGCGGTCTTAGATGAGTTCACGGCTCTAGGGATGGATTACTAAACAGGGGGAAAGCAAACCTCTTTCCTCACACTTCTAATCGAAAGCGTACCCAAAAGTCCTGGTTACTCAATCAGAAGGAATAGAATAGGAAGAAGATTATTTTTTCGTTTCCTTTCAGTTACTCCCCAGGGCATTGGAGCTTATAGATCCAGTTTAAAATAGTTTATTTAGATACCCGTACCATAAATAAAATGGGTAGAAGCCGCGGAAGAAGCTCCAGCAAAAACCTTAGCGACCCGGGGCTTAATAAATACTTTTTTTCCAGCTTTAGGATTAAGCTGTTGCCCTTGTTCCCGGTTTAGGTAAGCAAGCACAGCGGTGTTATCCATTAGCAATACTTCCACCTGGATTTCTGAACCGAGGTGAATAACTCTTTTGATGGTCCCCGCTACGCTGGCATCGTCCGCTTCCGTTAACAATTCAAAATCATGGGGTCGGACAAAAACCGGCTCTTGATGCCCATTATTGCTGGAGTGGGGTTCAAAAGCGTGGTAGTTAAAGAGGGAAGCATTACGGGGTAAAACATTAACTTCGCCAATGAAACCCATCACAAAAGGACTGGCAGGGTGCTCATAAATTTCTTCTGCAGTGCCCACTTGCTCGATTTTGCCATTAC